>JBDTXF010000007.1:0-18188 GCA_040006355.1 Nocardioidaceae bacterium
CACCTTCAAGTACGGCCTCGGCGACGAGTTCATCGACGTCCTCAAGGTGCTGCACAAGCTCGGGCTCGACAGGACCGGCACGGTCCGGGCCGGCGGCGTCGAGGTCAGCCCGCGGGACGTGGTGGCAGCCTGCCTGCCGGACCCGGCCACGCTGGGCAGCAGGATGCGCGGCAAGACCTGCGCCGGGCTCCAGGTGACCGGCACCGGCACCGACGGGCAGCCGCGGTCGACCTACCTCTACCAGGTCGTCGACAACGAGTGGTCGATGCGGGAGTACGGCCACCAGTGCGTGGTGTGGCAGACCGCGGTCAACCCGGTGGTCGCGCTCGAGCTGCTCGCCGACGGCACCTGGACGGGCACCGGGGTGCTCGGGCCGGAGGCCTTCGACGCGCGCCCGTTCCTCGACCTGCTGACCGCCTACGGTGCTCCCTGGGGCCAGCGGGACGACTGAGCCGAGTCCGCTTGCGATAGTCCGTGACCGCAAGCAGGTTTCGCATGCCCCTGGACCTGCATATGGTCACGGACTATCGCAGGCGGTGTGCCGGGGTTCGCTGGCAGGCTTACGGCCGGCCGATCGCAGCGACCACGGCGCCGGTGACCCGGACTAGGTCGGCGGGGGACAGGCCGAGGTCGAACCCGCGGCGCCCGCCCGAGACGTAGACCGTCCCGAAGCCCAGGGCGCCGGAGTCGAGGACGGTCGGGTGCGACCGGCGCTGGCCGACCGGTGAGATGCCGCCGACGACGTAGCCGGTCTCCCGCTCGGCATCGGCCGGGTCGGCCATCGTGGCGCGCTTGCCGCCGACCACCGCAGCGATCGCCTTCAGGTCCAGCCGTCCGGACACCGGGACGACCCCGACGACCAGCCGTCCGTCGACAGCGGTCAGCAGGGTCTTGAGGACCTGCCCCGGGTCGAGGCCCAGCGCGGCTGCGGCCTCGAGGCCGTAGGACGTCGCGGAGGGGTCGTGCTCGTAGGAGTGCTCGCTGAACCGGATCCCGGCCCGGGTCAGGACGACCGTCGCCGGTGTGCCCCCGGCGCCGGGCCGGCCGGCCCTCCTCGGGGACACCGCGCTCAGAGCCGCACCGGCGAGAAGCCGATCATTGCCTGCCAGCGGCCGTCGTCACGCGCCCAGGACCAGAGCAGCCGCTCGACCAGGATCGCGTCATCGGTGCGGGCCAGGAAGTGCAGACCCGGGCCTTCGCGGTGCTCGAGGGCCCAGGAGCCGTCGTCGTCGTGGAAGGTCTGGGCGAAGACGTCGGCCTCGCGGGTCAGGGTCACCCAGTGGTAACGGCCCTCGCGGATGTGGGCGACCACCTCGGCGAGGATCCGCCGGGTGGTGAACGTCAGCCGGGGGCCACCCTGGGTCTCCAGCGACACCTCGACGGCCTCGCGAGGGTCGTAGAGCGCGCCCAGCTGCACGTCGAGCACCGAGAGCCCGTGCGCGGCGGCGACACCGGCCACCCTTCGGAGGTTGGCCATCGGGTCGTCCCAGGAGGTCGCGACGTTGGCGCCGGCATCGATGCCGGCCGCCTCGGCGCCGACCAGGCCGGCGTCGGGCAGGGCGGCGAGGAACCCTGCCACCGGACCGCCCGGGGTCGGTGCGCCCCGCTGCAGGCTGGACTCGTAGACCGAGAGCGCCCCGTCGACGTCGTCGGCCCGGTCGGCCGGGAAGACGAAGAAGTCGTACATCACCGTGCCTCCGGCTCTCTCGACGTCAGTTCGGGGACCATCGCGTCCGGGCCACCTCGGTCGCAGGAAGCGACGGGATCGCGCGCATCGCCCGCATCTCCTCCAGCAACGCGTGGCGCAGCATGATCAGCCGCTCAAGGGCAGACTCGGCCTCGAGGAGCGCCTGGCGCTCCTGGAGGGTGAGCAGACACGTCGCGGCGAGCGAGTAGGAGAGGTACTCGGGGTCCTGCGGCATCTCACCGTCCAGGACCTCGCCGCCGCGCAGGCGAGAGAGGCGCCGGCGGTACTCCTCGAAGGCGCCGAGCGTGCGGGCCGCCTCGTGGGCGGTGTCGGCACCCTTGGGGGTGCGCTCGGTGAGCGTCTCGACGTCGCCGACCAGATAGCTGCCCGAGGTGTCCATGCTCTCCAGGCGCATCCGCTGTCGGCCGACCACCTCGATGTCGAAGCGACCGTCCTCATAGGGCTCCACCGACGTCATCTGCATGACGCACCCGACCCGGTGCACGGACTGCACGCCGTGCTGCCCGACCTCGTATCCCTCACGGATCGCGACGATGCCGAACAGCCGCATGGACTTGTCGGGAATCGTCAGCAGGTGGTGGACCAGAGAGCGGTAGCGGTCCTCGAAGACGTGCAGGGGCACGCTGACACCGGGGAACATCACCGTGTTCAACGGGAAGATGGGCAGCTGCTCGTGCACGCACTCAACCTACCCATGGCCTGTCGGTCTCTCCGCACGAACCACCGCTCGGGCGACCGGGGAGTCACACCTAGACTGGCGCCATGATCCGTCGCATCGACCTGCGGGGCCAGGACGCGCC
The DNA here is from genome assembly GCA_040006355.1 of Nocardioidaceae bacterium. Taxonomy (GTDB): domain Bacteria; phylum Actinomycetota; class Actinomycetes; order Propionibacteriales; family Nocardioidaceae; genus Nocardioides_B. The sequence continues at coordinate 2,509 of JBDTXF010000007.1, forward strand.
CGACTACCGCGCCGTCGTGCCGCGCGCGGCCTTCGACGTCGAGGCCGCCCTCGACGTCGTCCGGCCGATCTGCGACGCGGTCCGCGACCACGGTGTCGAGGCGGTCACCGGGTTCAGCCGGCGCTTCGACCACGTCGAGCAGAGCGAGATCGCGGTGCCGGTCGGGGCGACCCACGCCGCGCTCGAGGCCCTGGACCCCGGCATCCGGGCCGCTCTCGAGGAGTCCGTCCGGCGGCTGCGACTGACCTGTGCGGCCGAGCTCGAGCAGGACCTCACCACCGAGGTGGTGCCCGGTGGGACGGTCAGCCAGAGGATGGTGCCGATCCAGCGGGTCGGCCTCTATGTCCCCGGTGGCATCGCGCCGCTGGTGTCCAGCGTCGTGATGAACGTCGTGCCGGCCCAGGTCGCGGGCGTGGAGTCGATCGCGCTGACCTCCTCGCCCCGTCCCGACAACGGCGGTCTGCCGCACCCGACGATCCTGGCGGCCTGCGCGCTGCTGGGGATCGAGGAGGTCTACGCCGTCGGCGGCGCGCAGGCCATCGCGATGTTCGCCTACGGCGCCGGCCCCTGCCGCAAGGTCGACCTCGTGACGGGTCCCGGCGCGATCTACACCGTCGCTGCCAAGCGGCTGCTCAAGGGCGTGGTCGGCATCGACTCCGAGGCCGGGCCCACCGAGATCGCGATCCTCGCCGACGACACCGCTATCCCCGCGTTCGTGGCGGCCGACCTGCTCAGCCAGGCAGAGCACGACCCGATGGCCGCCGCGGTCCTGGTCACCACGTCGCCCGGTCTCGCCGACGAGGTCGAGGCCGAGCTGGACAAGCAGGTCTCGGTCACCCGGCACGTCGAGCGCATCCGGACCGCTCTCTCGGGCGAGCAGTCCGGGATCGTGCTGGTCGACGACCTCGAGCAGGGCCTCGCGGTCGTCGACGCCTACGCCGCCGAGCACCTCGAGATCCAGACCCGCGACGCCTCGGCGCTGGCCCGCCGGGTGCGCAACGCCGGCGCGATCTTCGTCGGGCCGTTCGCACCGGTCTCGCTCGGCGACTACTGCGCCGGCTCCAACCACGTCCTGCCGACCGGCGGCTGCGCGTGCAACAGCTCCGGTCTCTCGGTGCGGTCGTTCCTCAAGTCCCTGCACGTCATCGAGTACGACGCGGCCGCGCTGCGCGACGTGGCACCGCACGTCGTACGACTGGCTGAGGCGGAGGACCTGCCCGGGCACGGTGCCGCGCTCACCGTCCGCGTCCAGCGGGAGCCCTGACCCGCACGTGAAGTCACTGCCTCTGCGCGAGGAGCTGCGGGGGATCGAGCCCTACGGCGCGCCGCAGCTCGACGTCCCGGTCGCCCTCAACGTCAACGAGAACCCCTACGGCCCCAGCGAGATCGTCGTCGCCGACGTCGCGGCCGCCGTGGCCGAGGTGACCCGGACGCTCAACCGCTACCCCGACCGCGAGTTCACCGCTCTGCGTGAGGACCTCGCGGCCTATCTCGGGCACGGTGTCACCCCCGGCATGGTGTGGGCGGCGAACGGCTCCAACGAGGTGATGCTGCAGATCCTGCAGGCCTTCGGCGGTCCCGGGCGCACGGCTGTGTCGTTCGCGCCGACCTACTCGATGTATCCCGAGTACGCCCGCGACGCGATGACCGGCTGGGTGGTGGGGCACCGTGAGGACGACTTCTCCCTCGACGTCGGCCACGCCGTGGAGGTCGTCGAGAAGCACCAGCCGACCGTGGTGCTGCTGCCCTCGCCGAACAACCCCACGGGCACGGTGCTCCCGCCGGAGACCGTCGCCGCCGTGTGCGCGGCAGCGCCGGGCGTGGTGGTGATCGACGAGGCCTACGGTGAGTTCCGCCGGGCCGGCACCCCGAGCGCCCTCGAGCTGCTCCACGAGACACCGAACCTGATCGTCACCCGCACGATGAGCAAGGCGTTCGCCCTTGCGGGTGCACGTCTCGGCTATCTCGCCGCCTCCACCGAGATCACCGACGCCCTGCGCGTGGTCCGGCTGCCCTACCACCTCTCGGCGGTCACCCAGGCCGTCGCCCGTGTCGCTCTGCGGCACGCCGACGAGCTGCTGGCCCGCGTCGACGACCTGCGCGCCGAGCGCGACGGGCTCGTCGGGTGGCTGCGGGGCGAGGGACTGACGGTCGCCGACAGCGACGCCAACTACGTGCTGTTCGGCTGCTTCGGCGACCGGCACGTCGTCTGGCAGGGTCTACTGGACCGGGGTGTGCTGATCCGCGAGACCGGGCCGGACGGCTGGCTTCGGGTCTCGGTCGGCACCCCGGAGGAGATGGCAGCGTTCCGTGCGGCACTACGAGAGGTTCTGCGATGACCAGTCCGGCCAGTGGATCGACCAGTGGATCGACCAGTCGGTCGGCGCGCGTCGAGCGCTCGACCAACGAGTCGAAGGTGCTGGTCGAGCTCGACCTCGACGGCAGCGGGCGCAACGACGTCTCGACGGGCGTGGGTTTCTACGACCACATGCTGACCGCGTTCTCGCGCCACTCGCTGATCGACCTCACCGTGCAGACCTCGGGCGACACCCACATCGACGCCCACCACACCGTCGAGGACACCGCGATCGCGCTCGGCGACGCGCTGCGCCGAGCCCTGGGCGACAAGACCGGGATCCGTCGCTTCGGTGACTCCCTGGTGCCGCTCGACGAGGCGCTCGTGCAGTGCGCGGTCGACGTGTCGGGGCGTCCCTACTGCGTGCACGTCGGTGAGCCGGACGCACAGGCGTTCGTCACGATCGGCGGCAGCGGTGTCGGCTATCTCGGGTCGCTGACCCGGCACGTCTTCGAGACGCTCGCCTTCCACGCCCAGATCGCCCTGCACGTGCGGGTGCTGTCCGGCCGCGACCCGCACCACCTCGTCGAGGCCCAGTTCAAGTCGGTGGCCCGGGCGATGCGTGATGCCATCGCCCTCGACCCGCGCGAGACCGGGGTGCCCAGCACCAAGGGCAGCCTGTGAGTGATCCGAGGGTGGTGGTCCTCGACTACGGGTCCGGCAACACCCGCTCCGCCGTGCGCGCGCTCGAGCGCGCCGGGGCGCCGGTCACGCTGACCGCCGACCGCCCGGCGGCCATGGACAGCGACGGGCTGGTGGTGCCCGGGGTGGGCGCGTTCGCGTCGTGCGTGGCCGGGATCCGCGGCGCCAAGGGACATGAGGTGATCGGCCGGCGGCTGGCCGGCGGGCGTCCCGTCCTGGGCATCTGCGTGGGCATGCAGGTGCTCTTCGAGCACGGCGTCGAGCACGGCGTCGACACTCCCGGCCTCGACGAGTGGCCCGGCGTCGTCGAGCGGCTGCAGGCGCCCGTCGTACCCCACATGGGGTGGAACACCGTGGAGGTCGGCACCCCGAGCACGCTCTTCGAGGGCGTCGAGGACGAGCGGTTCTACTTCGTCCACTCCTACGGCGTCCGGGACTGGACCCTGCGCACCGACCACCGGACCGTCGCGCCGACGGTCACCTGGGCGACCCACGGCGGCGACCGGTTCGTGGCGGCGGTGGAGAACGGGCCGCTGACCGCCACCCAGTTCCACCCCGAGAAGTCCGGGGACGCCGGCGCCGCGCTGCTGCGCAACTGGGTCCGCTCGCTGCCGGTCCGATGACCCACCCATGAGTAAGGAGCGCGCCCGGCGGCGGGCGGCGCGCGAGCACGAGGCGGCGCTCCGCACGTCCGCGCGTGCCGCCGAGGCGGAGCGCCGTGAGCGGCGGACCGCCCGCGCCCGCTCGCTGCAGCGGGCGACCACCGGCCGGCTGCCGAGGCTGGACGCGCCCGGCCGCCCCACGGGCGTCCTGGCCCGGCGGCGACGGGTCCGCAGGTCGCTGCTGGTGGCGGGGTTGGTGGCGCTCAACGTCCTGGTCTGGGTCCTTGCCCCCGGATGGGACAGCCGGCTTGCCGCCCTGGTGGTCACGCTGCTCGCGGCCCCGGTGCTGGCGACCCTGCTCGTCCCCCGGCGCCGCTGACCTCGGCTCGCCCGGCCTAGCGGACCGGGTGCCCCGCCTCGGCCAGTGACCTCTTGACGTCCACGATGCGCAGGGTGCCGAAGTGGAACACCGTCGCGGCGAGCACCGCGTCCGCACCGGCCTCGACGGCGGGTGCGAAGTCCTCGACCCTCCCGGCGCCTCCGGAGGCGATCACCGGCACCGCCACCGCCGCCCGGACCAGCCGGATCAGCTCGAGGTCGAAGCCGTCCTGGGTGCCGTCGGCGTCCATCGCGTTGAGCAGGATCTCCCCGGCCCCGAGGTCCGCGGCGCGTGTGGCCCACGCCACGGCGTCCAGGCCGGCGCTCTCCCGGCCGCCGTGGGTGGTCACCTCGAACCCGCTGTCCGTGCCAGGTGCGCGCCTGGCGTCGACCGAGAGCACCAGCACCTGGTTGCCGAACCGGTCGGCGATCTCCGCGACCAGCTCGGGTCGCCGGATCGCCGCGGTGTTCACCGCGACCTTGTCCGCTCCTGCGCGCAGCAGCGCGTCGACGTGCGCCACGTCGCTGATCCCGCCGCCGACGGTCAGCGGGATGAACACCTGCTCCGCGGTTGCCGAGACGATCTCCAGCGTAGTCGCGCGTCCCTGGTGGGAGGCCGAGATGTCGAGGAAGGTCAGCTCGTCGGCGCCCTCCGCGTCATAGAGCCGGGCCAGCTCGACCGGGTCGCCGGCGTCGCGGAGCCGCTGGAAGTTGACGCCCTTGACCACCCGGCCGGCGTCCACGTCGAGGCAGGGGATCACCCGGACCGCGAGGCTCACGCGCGCCTCCCGGTCAGGGCGAGGGCGTCCTCCAGGGTGAAGCGGCCCTCGTAGAGCGCGGTGCCGACGATCGCACCCTCCACGCCGTCGGGCAGCAGACCGATGAGCGCAGCCAGGTCGCCCAGCTCGGTGATCCCCCCGGAGGCGACGACGGGCCGGTCGGTCGCGGCGCACACCGAGCGCAGCAGGTCGAGGTTGGGGCCGGCCAGCATCCCGTCCTTGTCGACGTCGGTGACGACATAGCGCGCGCAGCCCTCGCCGTCGAGACGGGTCAGCACGTCGTACAGGTCGCCGCCCTCCTCGGTCCACCCTCGGGCCGCCAGGGTCCGACCGCGTACGTCGAGCCCGACCGCCACCCGGTCGCCGAAGGAGGCGATGGCGCCCGCGCACCACTGCGGCTGCTCCAGCGCCGCGGTGCCGATGTTGACCCGACGGCAGCCGGTCGCCATCGCGGCCGACAGCGACTCGTCGTCGCGGATGCCCCCGCTCATCTCGACCATGATGTCGAGGGTGCCGACGATCTCGGCGAGCAGTGCCTGGTTGTGACCGCGCCCGAAGGCGGCGTCCAGGTCGACGAGGTGGATCCACTCGGCGCCGCGCTGCTGCCAGTTCAGCGCCGCCTCGAGCGGGTCGCCGAACCGCTTCTCCGAGCCGGCCACGCCCTGCACCAGCTGCACGGCCTGCCCACCCGCGACGTCGACGGCGGGCAGCAGCTCGAGGTAGTCGCTCATGGCATCCAGCCTAGGAGAGACCCAGGGCTCACAGACCGAGGGAGGCACCCCTGAGACGGGCGACCGCGACGTCGTCCCCGAGGAGCTCCACCCGGGCCTGCTCGGACCGGCCGAACAGGAAGAGCGCGACCTCGCTGGGAAGCCCCTTGACCGTCACCGACGGCGTGGCCTCCTTGACCACCTTGGTGGACCCGGTCGTGGCATTCTCGATGGTGACCCCGACGGGGGACGAGCGGGTCAGCGCCTTGCCCGGCGTCGCGACCATCGACCACAGCACCTTCTCCACGTCGTCGCCGAGGATGCGCGGCGACCAGTCGGGCTGGGCCCGCCGGATGTCCTCGAGATGCACGAAGAACTCCATCGTGTTCGCCATCTCGTCGACCTTGGGGATCGCGAAGGGCGAGAGCCGCGGCGGCCCGTTGCGGAGCCGCTCGACCAGCACCGCGAAGTCCGAGCGGCCGAGCCGGCGCGAGGCGCGCTCGGTGAGACCAGCGAGCGGCGCGAGCAGGATGCCGACCGCGGCCGGGCTGCCCTCGCGCAGCAGCAGGTGCACGACGAGGTCCTTCACCGTCCAGCCGTCGCAGAGGGTCGGCTGGTCCTGGCCGACCTGGAGTGCGGTGTCGCACAGGGCGGTCCGCTCGGTCTGGGCGAGACGTGTCATAGGTCGATCGTAGGGTGGGCACGTGAGCACCCGGACGTCGACCGACACCTCCAGAGACCGCGGCACCCTGCGCGACGGGTTCGCCGTGATCGGCGTGGCGATCCGGCGCGAGCCCTGGATCTTCACGCTCTCCACCGTGGGCAGCGTGCTCTTCGGCGCCCTGACGGTGGCCGACGCCTGGGTGCTCGGCTGGTCCACCGACCACGTCGTGCTTCCCGCCTTTCGGGACGGGAACATCAGGCCCGGTGGCCTGGTGAGGATTCTCGCGCTGTTCGTCGCCGTCGCGGTCCTGCGGGCGGTCGGGATCGTCGCCCGGCGCCTCGGTGCCGGGGTGATGCAGTACCGCATGCAGGCGCACTACCGCCGCGCGGTCACCCGGCAGTACCTCCGCCTCCCGATGTCCTGGCACCAGCAGCACCCCACCGGCCAGCTGCTCTCCAACGCCAACTCCGACGTGGAGGCGGCCTGGGCGCCGATCGCCCCGCTGCCGATGGCGGTCGGCACCGTCGCGATGATGGTGATCGCGGTCGCCCAGATGCTCGCCACCGACGTGGTGCTCGCTGTCGTCGGGCTGCTGGTGTTCCCGATCGTGATCGTCACCAACGTCGTCTACCAGCGTCTCCAGTCGCCGCTGATGACCCGGGCCCAGGCGCTGCGCGCCGAGCTGAGCGAGGTCGCCCACGAGTCCTTCGACGGGGCCCTGGTGGTCAAGAGCCTCGGTCGGGAGTCCGAGGAGACCCATCGGTTCGCGGTCAAGGCCCACCAGCTCCGTGACGTCAACGTCCGGGCCGGCCGCATCCGGGCGGCGTTCGACCCGGTGCTCGAGGCGCTGCCAAGCCTGGGGGTGCTGGCCGTGCTCGCGGTCGGGGTGCTGCGCATCGAGCGGGGGCTCACCGACCCCGGCAACCTGGTCACGGTCGCCTACCTGCTGACCATCGTCTCGTTCCCGATCCGGTCGCTCGGCTGGCTCGTCGGGGAGTTCCCGCGCAGCGTGGTCGGCTTCCAGCGCGTCCAGTCGGTGCTCGACGCCACCGGCGAGATGACCTACGGCGACCAGGTGCTGTCCCCGGTGCGGGAGGGCGCGCGGCTCGACGTCAGCCACCTCGGCTACCGCTACGCCGGTGGCCCACCGCTCCTCGAGGACCTCACCTTCTCGGTGGAACCCGGCCGCACGGTGGCCGTCGTCGGGGCGACCGCGAGCGGCAAGAGCACCCTGACCTCGCTGCTGCTGCGGCTCGTCGACCCCGAGCAGGGCCAGGTGCTGGTCGACGGGCAGGACCTCCGCGACCTCGCCCCCGGCGCCCTGGCCGACCACGTCTCGCTCGTGCCGCAGCAGGCGTTCCTGTTCGACGACACCGTGCGCGGCAACGTGGAGCTGGGCTCCGAGGCCGGCGACGACGCGGTGTGGGCGGCCCTGCGCACCGCCCAGGCGGACGGGTTCGTCGCGGCGCTGCCCCGGGGCCTGGACTCCCGGCTCGGTGAGCGCGGCACGACCCTGTCCGGTGGCCAGCGCCAGCGGCTGTCGCTGGCCCGTGCGCTGGTGCGGCACCCGCGCCTGCTGGTGATGGACGACGCGACCTCGGCCGTCGACCCCGAGGTCGAGGCCCGGATCCTCGCCGCGCTGCGAGAGGGCGCCGACGACTCCACGGTGCTGGTGGTGGCCTATCGCAAGGCGACGATCGCGCTGGCCGACGAGGTGGTCTACCTCAGGGACGGCCGCATCCAGGACCAGGGGACCCACTCCGAGCTGCTCGCCCGCAACGCCGGCTACGCCGACCTGGTCAACGCCTACGAGCAGGAGCAGGAGCAGGCCGAGGGCGAGACCGGTGCCGAGGTGGTCCTCTCATGAGCTCCGCCGCGACCGAGCCTGGGACCGCTCCCGCGGGCAGCACCATGGACAGCGGTGAGTCGATCTCCGCGATGCGGACCATCGCGCGTGGCATCGAGCTCTCCCCCGAGCTCAAGGAGGGATTCCGCGGGACGATGGCCCTCGCGGTGCTCTCGACGATGGGTCGGATCGTGGTGCCGGTCTCGGTGCAGCAGACCCTCGACCGAGGGATCAACGTGGGTGGCCGACCGGACCTGCACTTCATGGCGGTGGTGGCCTTGATCGCCGCGCTGGCCGTGGTGATGACGGCGGTGGCGTCCTACCAGATGACCTACCGTCTGTTCACCAGCGCCGAGCGCGGACTGGCGACCCTGCGGATCAAGGCGTTCCGCCACGTGCACGACCTGCCCCTGCTCACCCAGAACACCGAGCGGCGGGGAGCCCTGGTCTCGCGCGTCACCAGCGACGTGGACCAGGTCTCCCAGTTCCTGATCTTCGGCGGCGTCATCTCGGTGGTGAGCGTCGGCCAGATCCTGATCGCCACGGTGGTGATGGCGATCTACAGCTGGCAGCTGACGATCGTGGTCTGGGTGTGCTTCCTGCCCCTGTTCGGTTCCCTGCGCTTCTTCCAGAGGCGCCTCTCCGCGGCGTACGGCGTGGTGCGCCAGCAGGTCGGGGTGATGCTCAGCGCCGTCTCCGAGCCGGTCGTGGGTGCCGCCACCGTCCGGTCCTACGCCATCGAGGACCGCACCCAGGAACGCATCGACACCGCCATCGACCGCTACAAGGAGGCCAGCACCCGCGCCCAGGGACTGACCGCCTTCTCCTTCTCACTCGGCGGGGTGTCCGCGGGGCTCGCCAACGCGGGCGTGCTGATCTTCGGGATCCTGCTCGGTGTCGACGGGCACATCACCGCCGGCAAGGTGCTGGCCTTCGCGTTCCTGGTCACCCTCTTCGTCGGCCCGGTGCAGATCGGCACCCAGGTGCTCACCGACGCCCAGAACGCGATCGCCGGCTGGCGACGGGTGATCGGCATCCTGGACACCCCCGCCGACGTGGTCGACCCCGGCGAGGGCGGGACCACGCTGCCCACCGGAGCGGTGGCGATCGACTTCGCCGGGGTCGGGTTCGCCTACCCCGGCGGCGCGCCGGTGCTGCACGGCATCGACCTGCACATCGAGCCGAACACCCGGCTGGCGGTGGTGGGGGAGACCGGCTCGGGCAAGACCACGCTGGCCAAGCTGCTCACCCGGCTGATGGACCCGACGTCCGGGGCGGTGCGCCTCGACGGGGTGGACCTGCGCGAGGTCCCGTTCTCCTCGCTGCGGCGGCGGGTGGTCCTGGTGCCGCAGGAGGGCTTCCTGTTCGACGCCACCCTGCGCGCCAACGCGCTCTACGGCAGGCTCGACGCGAGCGACGAGGACATCCTCACCGCAGTCGACCAGCTCGGTCTGCGTGACTGGCTCGAGACGCTGCCGCGGGGACTGGACACCCGGGTCGGGCAGCGGGGCGAGTCGCTGTCGGCGGGGGAGCGGCAGCTCGTCGCCCTCGTGCGCGCACACCTCGCCGACCCGGACCTGCTGGTCCTCGACGAGGCGACCAGTGCGGTGGACCCGGCCCTGGAGATGCGGATCGCGCGGGCCCTCGAGCGGCTCACCAAGGGGCGCACCTCGGTGACCATCGCGCACCGCATGTCGACGGCGGAGGGAGCCGACGAGGTGGTGGTCGTCGACCGCGGGCGGGTCGTCCAGCGCGGTCCCCATGCAGCCCTGGTCGCCGAGGGCGGCGTCTACGGCCGGCTGCACGCGAGCTGGGTGTCCCAGCAGTCCGTCCGCTGACCCCACCGCGGCGGTCGGCTGGGTGCGGCCGGGATAATGGCTGCCATGAGCTCACTGGACCCGGACATCGCCGCGCGGCTCAAGCGCGACCCCCAGGGACTCGTGCCTGCCGTCGTGCAGCAGCACGACTCCGGTGAGGTGCTGATGGTGGGCTGGATGGACGACGAGGCGCTGCACCGCACGCTCACGAGCGGGCGCACGACGTTCTGGAGCCGCTCGCGTCAGGACTACTGGGTCAAGGGCGAGACCTCCGGGCACCACCAGGACGTCACCGAGGTCCGGCTCGACTGCGACGGCGACACCCTGCTGGTCCGGGTCGACCAGCACGGTCCGGCGTGCCACACCGGCGACCACACCTGCTTCGACGCGACCGTCCTGCCGCTCAGCGATGGCTGAGCGCTCCCGCAGCTTCGGCCCGACCGTCCTGCTGGGGCTGACCGCGGCGACCCTCGCCGCGGTGGCGGCCTCCCGCGACTGGGCGTCCGCGTCCGGCTCCGCGGCGGGAGTACACGTCGCCGCGAGCGTGAAGGGCTCCTCCTCGGCTCCGCTCGGCGTGGCCCTGGCGCTGGTGGCGTTGGCGGCCTGGGGGACGGTGCTGGTGCTCCGTGGCCGGACCCGGCGGGTCGTCGCGGTGCTGGGCGCGCTCGCGTCCGCGGGCGTGCTGGCCGCCGTGGTGAGCGGCTTCCACCGCGCGCAGGACGACGCGGTGCGCGCTGTGGTCGCCAAGGGAGGCACCGGCGGGGCGTTCCCCTCCTCGCTGACCGGCTGGTACTTCGTCTGCGGCGGCGCCGCCGTCCTCGCCCTGACCGCGCTCGCCGTCGCCGTCGCGGCCGCCGCGCGGTGGCCGGCGATGGGCAGCCGGTACGACGCGCCCGCCACCCGGGGCGCGGCCGACGCGGCGCGTCCGAGCGAGGGCCCGGTCGTCGAGCAGGAGATGTGGCGTGCCCTGGACGACGGGCGCGACCCGACGGCCTGAGGAGCGGCGCCCGAGCCCTATCATGGGAGCGACCCCGACTTCGACCTGCGAGGAGCACGGCAGCGATGGCTCATCACGGCAACACCCCGGCTGCGTGGACCGGCGTCCTGCTCATCCTGGTCGGCTTCACGGTGGCCGGCATCGGCCTCGTGGCCGGCAGCTGGGTGGTGTTCTGGATCGGCGTCGCCTTCGGCCCGATCGGCATCGTCGTCGGCAGGATCATGCAGGGCATGGGCATGGGTGCCGAGACCGTCGCCGCCGACCCGCGCCGCTGAGGGTCCTCCTCCGGTGACGGCAGCGCTCGCCGGACCCCCTGACGCCCGCACCCGCCGGCAACGGGTGACGGTCCCGATGCTGCTCGCGGGCGGCGTCCTGGCGGCGAGCCTGCTGCTCCACGTGCGTGACCCGCACCGCAGCGGGAGCTGGGGCTACTGCCCGTGGCTGGTGCTGACCGGGACCTACTGCCCGGGCTGCGGCGGTCTGCGCGCCGTCAACGACCTGGGCCACGGCGACCTCGCCGCTGCGGCGTCGAGCAACCTGCTGTTCGTGGTCTCGGTCCCGGTCCTCCTCGCGTGGTGGGGCCGCACCACCCGGGACCGCTGGCGTGGCGTCGTACGACGGAGCCGTCCGCACCGCGACGTGCTGCTGGCCGTCTCGTTCGCCGTGGTGGCGCTGTGCTTCGCGGTGCTGCGCAACACCGGCCCCGGGTCCTGGCTGGCGCCCTGACCCGGCAGCCGATGCCGGCTACGGCGCGGTGCTGCCGTTCGGGAGGGCGACCACGCCGACGAGGAGCAGCAGCAGACCGAGCACGCCGAGGACCGTCACGATGATCCCGATCACGAACCCGGCCTGGGCCAGTCCGGCACCGGTCTGGGCGCCGCCGGACCGGGCGATCTCCTTCTTCGCGCTCGCACCCAGCACGATCGCCGGGATGCCCGCGAACAGGCCGCAGCACAGCCCCAGGATGCCGAGCACCAGCGCCCAGACGGCCTTCTGGTTGGTCCGCGGAGCGACGTAGCCGCCGCCGTAGCCCCCATATCCCTCGGGGGGCGGCGGGGGTGCGGAGTAGCTCATCGAGGGATCTCCCGGGCGTCGTCGGTCGTGGCCGTCGAGAGTACCGGGCGCTGCGCTCAGGCGTCCGCGGTGCCGTAGGTCGTGACGCTCGAGCCGTTGCCGGCCAACGCCCAGACCAGGGCCGCGATCACCAGGATGCTCAGCACCACGGCGACCGCGCCGGTGATGATGCCGGTCAGCGCCAGCCCGGCGCCGCGCCGCCGGCCCCCGGTCCGCCGGATCTCACCACGGGCCTTGACCCCCAGCACGATCGGCACGATCCCGAGGATGCCCGCGCCGCAGCAGAAGACGAGCACCAGCATGCCGATGCCGGTCCACATCGCAGCCTGTGCCGTGCCGTTGGTCGGCAGCTGCTGCCCGTACGCCGGCTGCCCGTACGCCGGGTACGCCTGCACCGGCGGCTGCGCGTACGCCGGGTAGGCCTGCACCGGCGGCTGCGCGTACGCCGGGTAGGCCGGTGGCCGCGGCTCGGAGCGGCCGACCGGGTCACCCGTCGGGGTGGCCCACGGGTCGACCGGAGTGCCCTCACCCGGCGCGTTCGGGTCCGGGGTTCCGGGCGGATGGCTCATCGGGGCTCCGTGGGTGCGCTGGCTCGGACGGGCGCGGATGCGAGGTGCTCCGCGTGCCGTGAGAGTCTAGGGTCCAGGCCCGCGCACGCAGAGAAGAGGTGTGTCATGTCCGTACTCGACGAGATCATCGACGGTGTCCGCATCGACCTCGCCGAACGCGAGGAGCGTCTGCCGCTGGAGGCCCTCAAGGAGGCCGCCCGCCGGGCGCCGGACGCCCTCGACCCGATGCCGGTGTTCCGGTCCCCGGGTGTCAGCGTGATCGCCGAGGTCAAGCGCTCGAGCCCGAGCGAGGGTGCCCTGGCGGCCATCACCGACCCGGCCGCCCTGGCCGTGAACTACGAGAGGGGCGGAGCGGCGACGATCAGCGTGCTCACCGAGCGCCGCCGGTTCGGCGGGAGCCTCGAGGACCTGCGCGCCGTGCGCGCGGCCGTGAGCGTCCCGGTGCTCCGCAAGGACTTCATCGTCACCTCCTACCAGCTCTGGGAGGCGCGCGCAGCCGGCGCCGACGTGGCCCTGCTGATCGTGGCGGCCCTCACCCAGAACCAGCTGGAGTCCCTGGTCGACCGGGCCCACTCGATCGGCCTGACCCCGCTCGTCGAGGTCAACGACGAGGAGGAGGTCGACCGGGCGTTGGCTGCCGGTGCGACGCTGGTCGGTGTGAACGCCCGCAGCCTCAAGACGCTCGAGGTGGACCGCACCACGTTCTCCCGGCTGGCCCCCCGCATCCCCGACGACGTGGTGCGGGTGGCGGCGTCCGGCGTGCGCGGTCCGCACGACGTCTTCGAGTACGCCAAGCAGGGCGCGCACGTGGTCCTGGTGGGCGAGACCCTGGTGCGGGGGGAGGACCCACGCACCGCGGTCGCGGACCTGGTGGCAGCGGGCTCACATCCCGCCCTGAGACAACGCGACTGAGGAGCAGCACCCGCATGGCACACCCTGCAGCACCCCCCGTCGCCGACGGCCGCTTCGGCCGGTTCGGCGGCCGGATGATGCCCGAGGCCCTGATGGCCGCGCTCGAGGAGCTCACCGAGTCGTGGACCGAGGCGATGAAGGACCCGGAGTTCACCGGCGAGTTCGACCGCCTGCTCCGCGAGTACGCCGGGGTGCCGAGCCTGCTCTACGACGCCACCAAGCTCTCCGAGCTCGCCGGTGCGCGGATCCTCCTCAAGCGTGAGGACCTCAACCACACCGGCGCGCACAAGATCCGCAACGTGCTCGGCCAGGCGCTGCTCACCAAGCGGATGGGCAAGACCCGGGTGATCGCCGAGACAGGTGCCGGCCAGCACGGCGTCGCAGCCGCCACCGCGGCCGCCTACCTCGGGCTCGACTGCGTGGTCTACATGGGCGAGGTCGACACCCAGCGGCAGTCGCTCAACGTCGCCCGGATGCATCTCCTCGGGGCAGAGGTGGTGGCCGTGACGTCCGGCTCGCGCACCCTCAAGGACGCGATCAACGAGGCGATCCGGGACTGGGTGTCCACCGTCGACCACACCGCCTACCTGTTCGGCACCGCCGCCGGACCGCACCCGTTCCCCTCGATGGTGCGGGACTTCTGTCGCGGCATCGGCGACGAGGCGCGGGCCCAGTGCCTGGAGCTCACCGGAGCCCTCCCGGACTCCGCGGTGGCGTGCGTCGGCGGCGGGTCCAACGCGATCGGGCTCTTCGCCGGCTTCGTGGACGACGAGTCGGTGCAGCTGGTGGGCTGCGAGGCGGCCGGCGACGGGGTGGACACGATGCGGCACGCCGCGACGATCTATGCCCGCGAGTTCGGTGTCCTGCACGGGGCGCGCACCTTCGTCCTCCAAGACGAGGACGGGCAGACCAAGGAGTCGCACTCGATCTCGGCGGGCCTGGACTACCCCGGCGTCGGACCGGAGCACGCCTACCTCGCCGAGACGGGCCGGGCGACGTACCGTCCGGTGACCGACAAGCAGGCCATGGACGCCTTCGCGCTCCTCTCGCGCATCGAGGGCATCATCCCCGCGATCGAGTCCGCGCACGCGATCGCCGGTGCCATGGACCTCGCGAAGGAGCAGCCCGGCTCCACGATCCTGGTCAACCTCTCGGGCCGAGGGGACAAGGACATGGGGACCGCGATCGAGTGGTTCGGGCTCGGCGAGACCACACCCGACGACTCGGCCGGCACACCGGCCGGGACGCCGGGCGAGGGCTCGGGCAACAACGCCCCCCGAGAGCCCCAGGGATGAGCACCGGCAGTGCCTTCGCGACCGCGAGGGCCGAGGGGAGAGCCGCGCTCGTCGGCTACCTCCCGGCCGGGTTCCCCGACGTCGACGGGTCCATCGAGGCGCTCCTCACGATGGTCGACGCCGGTTGTGACGTGATCGAGGTCGGTCTGCCCTACAGCGACCCCGTGATGGACGGTCCGACCATCCAGGCGGCGGCGCAGCAGGCCCTCGAGGCCGGCACCCGCACCGCGGATGTGCTCCGCACCGTCGAGGCGGTCGCGGCGACCGGTGTGCCGACCGTGGTGATGACCTACTGGAACCCCGTCGAGCGCTACGGCGTGGAGCGGTTCGCCCGTGACCTCGCGAGCGCCGGCGGTGCCGGCCTGATCACCCCGGACCTGGTGCCCGACGAGGCCGCCGAGTGGGTGGCCGCGGCCGACGCCCACGACCTCGACAAGGTCTTCCTGGTGGCCCCCTCCTCGACCGACGAGCGGCTCGCGATGACCGCGTGGTGCTGCCGTGGCTTCGTCTACGCCACGGCCGTGATGGGGGTGACCGGGGCACGGGACTCCTCCAGCGATCTCGCCGGTCCGCTGGTGGAGCGGGTGCGCGGTGTCGCCGACCTGCCGGTCGGCGTCGGGCTCGGGGTCTCCACCGGCGACCAGGCCGCCGAGGTGGCCGGGTTCGCCGACGGGGTGATCGTCGGCTCCGCGTTCGTGCGCCGCCTGCTCGACACCGGCACTGACCGTGCGGCCGGCCTCGCCTCGCTGGCCGAGCTGACCCGCGAGCTGGCCGCCGGCGTACGCCGTGCGTAGCCGTGCGCGGGTGGCCGGGCTGCTCCTCGGCGCACTCACCCTCGCCGGGTGTGGTGGCCAGGCGGCACCGGCGTCGACGAGCCCCGTGGCGAACCTCAGCGTCCACGACACCGACGGGCTGCACGGGGTGGTCCTCCCGCGCGCCTACCGGACCCCCGACGTGACCCTGGTCGACACCGCCGGCGAGCCGTACGACCTGGCCACCGACGCGACGAAGCCGCTGACGCTGGTGTTCTTCGGCTACA
>JBDTXF010000008.1:0-17307 GCA_040006355.1 Nocardioidaceae bacterium
GCCGGTCATCCGGTAGCAGTGCGCGAGCAGCTCGCGGCGGTAGGGGTCGGTGGCCCGCGGGAAGTCCTCCTGCGAGGGCGCCTCGGTCGCTGCGTCGGTCTCGGTGATGCCCGGCTCCTGGGTCTGGATCGCCATCGGTTGCCTCCTTGAGTCTGCGTCCACCCTAGGCGGGCCGCGCGTCGTGCATAAGGACCACGCGGGTGCAGAAAACTCATCGACTCCCGCGACGGCGCTTGGACCGGGCCGGGCGTGCATGGTCCGATCGGGTGGTGACGCGTCCCCGCCCCCCGCGACCAGCGCTGCTCGCCGTGGCCCTCGCCGGCCTGCTGGCGGCCACCGGGTGCAGCCTGTTCGGCGGCGGTCCCAGCGCCGAGGACGAGGCCGCCGCCGTCGCGGCCGCACTCAGCGCCGGGAAGCCGGCAACCCTG
Source organism: Nocardioidaceae bacterium (assembly GCA_040006355.1). Taxonomy (GTDB): domain Bacteria; phylum Actinomycetota; class Actinomycetes; order Propionibacteriales; family Nocardioidaceae; genus Nocardioides_B. The sequence goes on from JBDTXF010000008.1 coordinate 429, forward strand.
TCCTACGTCGCCGCCACCGGGGCGCAGGCCGAGGCACTGTGGACACAGGCCACCGGCGGCCTCGGCGACTCCACCCCGACCGTCCGGGCCGGCCGGGTCACCGAGGCCGACGGAGGCACCGCGACCGCCCGCCTCTCCTGGTCCTGGCGCCTGGCCGGGACGTCGAGGCGGTGGACCTACCGGAGCTCGGTGGCGCTGAAGAGAGCCGCCGACGACAGCTGGCAGGTCCGGCTCGCGCCGACCCTCGTGCACCCGGACCTCACCACCGCAGAGCGCCTGGTCCGCTCGACCAGCCTGCCCGTGCGTGCGGACATCCTCGGCGCCGGCGGGGTCCGGCTGGTCACCGCACGCCCGGTGCTGCGGTTCGGTGTCGACAAGACCACGGTGGCTCCCGCTCGTCAGCCGGCCGCCGCACGGCAGCTGGCCACCGGGCTCGGCATCGACGTCCCGGCGTACGCCGCTCGCGTGAAGGCCGCGGGACCGAAGGCCTTCGTCGAGGCGATCGTGCTCCGCGGAGCCGAGGGCCGGGCCGCGCTCGCGGACGGCACCGTGACCATCCCCGGCGTCCGGGTCGTGCGCGACACCCTGCCGCTCGCTCCCTCCCGTGACTTCGCCCGCGCGGTGCTCGGCACCGTCGGCCCGGTGACCGCGGAGATCGTGAAGCGGTCAGGAGGGGTCTACGGCGCCGACGACGAGGCCGGGGTCTCCGGCCTCGAGCTGCGCGACGACGAGCAGCTGCGCGGCACACCCGGCGTGCGGGTGCACGCGGTGGGGGCGAAGGGGACCGGACCCGACCTGTTCACCGTCGCCCCGGCCGCCGGCACGCCGCTGTCCACGACGCTCGACCCCCGGTTGCAGACGGCTGCCGAGCGGAGCCTCGCCGACATCGGCCCGGCCAGCGCGCTGGTCGCGGTCCGCCCCTCGACCGGGGACCTGCTCGCGGTCGCCAGCGGTCCGGGCTCGAAGGGCTACTCCACCGCGACGGTCGGGCAGTACGCCCCCGGCTCGACGTTCAAGGTGGTCAGCAGCCTGGCGCTGCTCCGCGCGGGGGTCCGCCCCACGACCACCGTCAGCTGTCCCGCCACCACGGTCGTGGACGGCAAGAGGTTCAAGAACTACTCCGACTACCCGGCCGGAGGACTCGGACGGATCCCGCTGAGCACGGCGGTCGCGAACTCCTGCAACACCGCCTTCATCGGCGAGCGCGGCGTGGTCTCGCAGGCCGACATCGCGGAGGCCGGCGCCTCGCTCGGCATCGGCGTCGACCACGACCTCGGCTTTCCGGCGTACTTCGGCTCGGTCCCGGCGACCGAGGCGGCGGCCGGGTCCGCGACCGGGCACGCGGCCTCGATGATCGGCCAGGGCACGGTGACCGCCTCGCCGATGGCGATGGCCACCGTGGCCGCGTCGGTCGCCAAGGGCAGCACGGTCGTGCCCCGGTTGCTGCCCGGACAGCGGACCGGCACGTCCACGGCCGCGACGCCGCTGACCGCCGCCGAGGCGCGGCAGCTGAGGTCCCTGATGCGCGGCGTCGTCACCCGCGGCAGCGGCTCGTTCCTGGCCTCGCTCCCGGGCGCCCCGGTGCTGGCCAAGACCGGCACCGCCGAGTTCGGCGACACCGCCCCGCTGCGGACGCACGCCTGGATGATCGCCGTGCACGGCGACCTCGCGGTGGCGGTCTTCGTCGACGTCGGGTCCTCCGGCTCGGGCACCGCGGGCCCGATCCTCGAGCAGTTCCTGCGCGCCGCCGGCTGAGCGGGGCGCGCAGGACCGTCGATCAGCCGATCTTGAGCACCCGGGTGCCGCCGGCGAACTTGTCGTGCCAGCCCTCGCGGACCGGCGACTGGCTGATCGTCACCGCGATCATGATCACGATCACGAGCTCGGCGAGACCGCCGACGAAGCCGCCGACGATCGGCACGACGGCCAGGGCGCCGAGCGCCACCCAGAAGTTCCGGCGGACCGCTACCTCGAGGCTCGGGGGGTTGCCGTCGGGGCCGACGGTCTTGAGCTTGAGCAGCATCTTGCCCAGCGTCTGGCCGGTCCTGGACTCCATCAGCGAGAAGTAGGCCAGCAGGATCGCGGCCCCGATGATGCCACTCAGGGCGCCGTAGGCGTAGCCGCCGCCGATGCTCATGTAGCCGCCGCCGTGCAGCCCGAAGATGCCGACCAGCAGGATCACGGCGATGATCGCGTTCACGATGCCCACGACGATGTTGTCGATCAGCCGTGCCAGGAACCGCATCAGGAGGTCGGCCGGCTGACCGATGCCTCCGGTCGGCGGCCCGTAGCCCGGTGCCGGGGAGTAGCCTCCCGGCGGCCCACCGGCGTACGGCTGGCCGTAGGACTGGCCCTGAGGAGGGCCACTGGGAGGTGGGGGCTGGCCGTAGGACTGGCCCTGGGGAGGTGGGGGCTGGCCGTAGGACGGCCCGCCGGGCGGGGGACCCGGAGGCGCGGGCGGCTGCTCGCTGGTCGGGGGCGGGGGCGGCTGGTTCGGGGGCGGGGTGCCGCCCTCGGGAGGCGGGGTCGGGGTCGAGTCACTCATCGGGTCCCTCGTTTCGCAGGCGTCCGGCCCGGAGGTCGAGCCGACCGCCGGTGGGCCTGACGCTAGTGAATGGGTGAACCGTTGTCACAGGTTGTGCCGGAGTTTCGCCGGCCCGCGTGGGTTGGCCGGCCGCTACCGGTGCGGAACAGGCGGTATGCCCCGCTTGGTCGGGACCGCCGCCGCTGTGGCAACGGCTACGGTAGCCCGGTGGATCTGCCCAGCGTCGGCTCCCTGGTCTCCCTGCCGGTCGCCGGACACGAGGACCTGCTCGCTCCCTCGGTCGCCGTGGCGCTCGCGGGATGGCCGTTCGCGGCTGAGCTGGCGGTCGTCGAGATCGACCCGGAGCACGCCGACACCGCGGCGATGTCGCAAGCCTATGACGTACCCCTCGGCCTCGGCGCGAACTGCGTGGTCGTCTCCGGGAGGCGGGACGGCCAGGAGCGGGTCGCGGCGTGCGTGGTGCGCGCCGACACCCGGGCCGACGTCAACAACCTGGTCAAGCGCACCCTCGACGTCCGCAAGGCGTCGTTCCTGCTCCTGGACCGGGCCGTCGAGGAGACCGGGATGGAGTACGGCGGCATCACACCGGTCGGTCTGCCGCCGGCCTGGCGGGTCCTGGTGGACGCGGCCTGCCTCGACCTCGACGTGGCGGTCATCGGCAGCGGCGTACGCCGTTCGAAGCTGCTGGTCCCCGGGCACCGGCTCGGTGACCTGCCCGGTGCGGAGGTCGTCGTCGGGCTCGGTCGCTAGTCCTGCACCAGGGCGATCGCGGCCCGGGCTGCGGGCACCGCCAGCGCGCGGTCCGCCGGCACCAGCCCGACCCGGGTCCGGCGGTCGAGCAGGTCCTCGACGTCGAGGGCACCCTCGTGGGTGAGGCCCCACAGCAGCTCGGCGGTCGTGGTCGGGACCCCCACGGCGACCGGCGCGAGCAGCTCCACCTCCGACAGCCCCAGGGCGCGGCCACCGGCCAGGACGGCCGCCGCCTCGGTGCCGTGCCGCCGCACCAGCCGGGCCGGACCGGGCAGGCGGGAGAGCGTGCCCCGGTCCGCGGCGCCGACCAGCGGCAGGTCGCGGGTCCGGCAGGGCCCCGCGGTGAGGCCCGCGTGCGCCACCGCGGCGTCCACCGCGTCCTCGGCCATCCGGCGGTAGGTGGTGAGCTTGCCGCCGACCACGGTCACGACGCCTTCCGCGGAGGTCAGCACCGCATGCCGCCTGGACAGGTCGGCGGAGTCGCCCGGCCCGCTGTCGAGCAGCGGGCGCAGGCCGGCGAAGGCGCCGACCACGTCGTCCCGGGTCACCGGCGCCGCGAACGCCGCCCCGATCACGTCGAGCAGGAAGTCGATCTCGCCGTCGGTGGCCTCGGGCACGTCGGGGACCGGGCCCTCGACGGGCTCGTCGGTGAGTCCGACGAAGACCTGGCCGTCGGGCTGGGGGAGGGCGAACACGAAGCGGTTGCTCGCCCCCGGCACCGGGGCCATCACCGCGACCGCCAGGCCGGGGAGGCTGCTGCGCCGCAGCACCAGGTGGGTGCCTCGCGAGGGCCGCAACCGGACGTCGGGGGCCAGGTCGCCGGCCCAGACCCCGGTCGCGTTGACCACGGCCCGGGCCCGGATCGTCGCGGTGCCGCCGGTCGTCTCGTCCCGGACGGTCGCGCCCTCGCCGGACAGCTCGGTGACGCGCGTGCGGGTCAGCACGCGCGCACCGTGCGCCGCGGCCGTCCGGGCGATGCCGACCACCAGCCGGGCGTCGTCCTCGAGCTGCCCGTCCCAGGAGAGCAGCGCGCCACGAAGGCCCACGGTGGACAGGCCGGGCGCGGCGGCCAGCGCCTCCGTGCGCGACAGCCGTCGGGGGCGGGGGAGCACCTCGCGGGACGTGCGGGCGCCGACCCGCAGCAGGTCCCCGGCGCGCAGCCCCGCCCAGGTGAGCCGCTCCTGGGCGCGGGTCGTGGTCGCCAGCAGCGGGATCAGCATCGGCAGGGCCCGGGTCAGGTGCGGCGCCGTGCGGGTGATCAGGATGCCGCGCTCGACGGCGCTCTCGTGGGCCACGCCGACCTGGCCGTGGGCGAGGTAGCGCAGCCCTCCGTGGACCAGCTTCGAGCTCCACCGCGACGTACCGAACGCGAGGTCGTGGGCGTCGACCGCGACCACCGACAGTCCGCGGCTCGCCGCGTCCAGGGCGACCCCGGCGCCGGTGACGCCGAGGCCCACCACGAGCAGGTCGACGACGCGGCCGTCGGTGGCCTCGGCGAGCTCGCGTGCCCGGCGCTCGGCGGTGAGCCGGGCGCCGTCGGTGGGGGCCGTCATGGCGCGAGGTACCCCTGGACCAGCAGACCGAGCTCCCGGTCCAGGTCGTCGACCGCCACGCCGGGGCCGGTCATGGTGGCCGCCGAGAGCGCGAAGCCGTACGCCGCGAGCAGCACGGCCCGGGCCAGCAGCGTCGGGTCCCCGGCGCGCACCGAGCCGTCCCGCTGGCCGTCGGCGACCGCGGCCCCCAGCACCGCGAGCAGGGTGTCCTGGGTGCGGCCACGGCGGTCCAGGAGGTAGGGCAGCAGGAGCTCGGGGTCGACCTCCACGATCTTGGCGAACAGGGGCGTGGCCCGCAGGGCGGTGACCGTGGCGGTCACACCGTCCGCGACCCGGCGCCGCGGCGGGAGCGTGGGATCGGGAGCCGCCAGCCCGCTCCACTCGCGGGTCATCAGGTCGGCGAGGAGCGTCTGCATGTCCGGCCAGCGGCGGTAGATCGTCATCCGGGAGACCCCCGCGCGCCGAGCGACGTCGGTGAGCGTGCTGCGCCGCCAGCCCACGGCCAGGATGCTGTCGCGGGCGGCGTCGAGCAGCAGGTCGTCGGCGGTCGGTGGAGTCCACTCGTTGTGACGAAGTGACGTCATGTGTCACAGTGTAACCCATGACGACACCGATGCACTGGGCCCGCTGGGGCGACCCCGCCGAGGCAGCCCCGCTCCCGGACCGGGCTCGCGAGCTGGTGGAGCTGGCCTTCGGTCCGGCCACCGAGCGACCCACCACCCCGCTCGAGGAGGTCCGGCTGCCGCCGGCCGGGCTCGCGGACGCGCTGCTCGACGGGCTGCGCGGGCTGGTCGGTGACGACCACGTGCACACTGACCACGAGACCCGGGTGCGGCACACGCGCGGGAAGTCGACCCCGGACCTGCTCCGGATGCGCGCCGGCGACGGCAGCGACGCCCCGGACGTGGTGGTCGGGCCGGCTGACCACGACGAGGTGCAGGCCCTGGTCGGGTGGTGCAGCGAGCACCGGGTCGCGCTGGTGCCGTTCGGCGGCGGGACCTCGGTCGTCGGCGGGCTGGTCGCGGATCGGGACGGCTTCGCGGGCGTGCTGGCGCTCGACCTGCGCCGCCTCGACCAGCTGGTCTCGGTGGACGTCGAGTCGGGCACCGCGGTGCTCGGTGCCGGCCTGCTGGGACCCGAGGCCGAGGACGCTGTGGCCGGGTACGGGCTGACCATCGGGCACTTCCCGCAGTCCTTCCTGCATGCCTCGATCGGCGGCTTCGCCGCCACCCGCTCGAGCGGGCAGGCCTCGTCCGGCTATGGCCGCTTCGATGCTCTCGTGGTCGGCCTCACCGCCGCGACCCCGATCGGCACGCTCAGCCTGGGCAGCGCGCCCGCCTCCGCCGCCGGACCCGACCTGCGCCAGCTGGTGCTCGGCTCGGAGGGCGCCTTCGGGGTGATCACCTCGGTCACCGTGCGGGTCCGTCGCCTACCCGAGGTGAAGGTGTACGACGGGTGGCGCTTCGACTCGTTCGCCGAGGGCACCGCCGCCCTGCGTGACCTTGCCCAGGCGGGTCTCGCGCCCACCGTGCTGCGGCTCTCCGACGAGAACGAGACCGCGATCAACCTGGCCCGGCCCGACGAGGTGGGCGGCGAGAGCGCAGGCGGCGCACTGATGGTCGCCGGCTTCGAGGGTGAGCGTCCGAGCGTCGAGGCCCGTCGCGCCCTGGTGACCGCCCGGCTCGCGGCCGCCGGCGGCCGGCCGCTCGGCGAGGAGACCGGCCAGGCCTGGGCGGCCGGCCGCTTCCACGCGCCGTACCTCCGCGACGCCCTGCTCGACGTCGGCGTGCTCGTCGAGACCCTGGAGACCGCGACGTTCTGGTCCCGTCTGCCGGGGCTCTACGCGGCCGTCACGGCCGCCGTCACCGGGGCGCTCGAGGGTGACGCCCCGCTGGTGCTGTGCCACGTGTCCCACGTCTACGAGACCGGCGCGTCGCTCTATTTCACCGTCGCGGCCACGCAGCGCGCGGACGTCCTCGCCCAGTGGGCCGCCGCGAAGGCAGCGGCGTCGGAGGCGATCCTCGCCGCCGGTGCGACGATCACCCATCACCACGCCGTCGGCCGGGACCACCGGCCCTGGCTGGCCGACGAGATCGGACCCGTCGGGGTGGAGATGCTGCGCGCGGTCAAGGAGCGACTCGACCCGCACGGCGTGCTGAACCCGGGCGTCCTCATCCCCTGACCCCCCGCCGACCCGGCGCGTCTGCAGGGCAGCCAGGTGCCGACGGGCCGGGTCGAGGGGGTTGAGACATGCAGACGGGCCGGGTCGAGGGGGTTGAGACATGCAGACGGGCCGGGTCGAGGGTCAGGGGAGCTGCCAGATCAGGACCTCGGCCGCACCCACGCCGGTGAGGACCGGGGCGCCGTCGCCGGTGAACCGGGCGGCGTCGCCCTCCTCGAGCACGCCGGCGCCCTCGAGCCGGACGGATCCGCGGGCCACGAAGACGTGGACGTGCCGGGCGTCGGGGGCGGTGACCGACTCCCCTGGCGCCAGCCGGGCGACGTGCAGCGCGGCACCGCGGGTGTGGATCCGCACCGCCGCGTCGAGGCCGGGGATGCCCGAGGCCAGCGGCAGCAGACCGGTCGCGTCCCCGACGTCGTGCTGGGCGTACGACGGCTCCAGGCCGCTGTCGTCGGGGCGCACCCACATCTGCACGAAGCGCGTCGCGACGGCTGCGCCGGGGTCGTCGTTGCGCTCGGAGTGCCGGACGCCGCTGCCGGCGCTGAGCAGCTGCACCAGGCCCGGCCGCACGACGCCGGCGTGGCCGCGCGAGTCGAGGTGGACCAGGCTCCCCTCGAGCACCCAGGTGACGATCTCCAGGTCGGCGTGCGGATGGGTGTCGTAGCCGTGTCCGGTGGCCACGACGTCCTCGTTGCTCGCGACCAGGACCGCGAGCCCGATGTTCGACGGGTCGTAGTGCGCGCCGAAGGAGAAGGAGTGCCGCGAGGTGATGCCCGCGGCAGTGGTGGTGAAGCGCTCCGCGGCCCGTCGTACGTCGATCACGGGACCATCCTGCCGGTCTGAGAGGGTGACCCCCATGCCCGACACGAGCAGCCGTCCGACGTCGCACCCGAGGCTCCCGGCCGGCTTCCGCTTCGGCGCGAGCACCGCGGCGTACCAGGTCGAGGGGGCGGTGCACGAGGGCGGCCGCGGCGCCAGCGTGTGGGACACCTTCTGCGCAGAGCCGGGCCGGATCGTCGACGGCAGCAGCGGGGAGGTGGCGTGCGACCACTACCACCGCTACCCCGAGGACGTCGCCCTGATGGGCGACCTCGGGCTCGGCGGCTACCGGTTCTCCGTCGCCTGGCCGCGGATCCAGCCCGAGGGCAGCGGTCGTGCCAACGCCGAGGGGCTGGCCTTCTACGACCGGCTGGTCGACGAGCTGCTCGCCGCCGGAGTTCAGCCGATGGCCACCCTCTTCCACTGGGACCTGCCCCAGGCGCTCGAGGACCGCGGCGGGTGGCTCGCCCGAGACACCACCGACCGGTTCGCGGAGTACGCCACGCTGCTCGCCCTCAAGCTCGGCGACCGCGTCGAGCACTGGTGCCCGGTCAACGAGCCCAACGTGGTGACCCTGCTCGGGCACGCGCTCGGCCTGCACGCGCCGGGCAAGCGGCTGATGTTCGACGCGCTGCCCGCCGCGCACCACCTGCTGCTCGCGCACGGCAAGGCGGTCGCGGCGCTGCGGTCGGTGGGCGCGCGCAGCGTCGGGGCCGCGAACAACCACACCCCGGTGCGGCCGGCGTCCTGGGACCCGGCCGACGTCGCGGCGGCCGACCTCTACGACGTGCTGTGGAACCGGGTCTTCGCGGACCCGATGCTGCTCGGCCGCTACCCCGACGGCTTCGCAGAGCTGATGCCCGCTCCGCGCGGAGGCAGCGTCGAGGACGACCTCGCGGTGATCGGCGCGCCGCTCGACTTCTACGGGCTGAACTACTACAACCCGACCCGGGTGGCCGACCCCGCGTCCCCGCTGCACGCCGAGGGGCGGATCGACCTGGACGGGGTGCCGTTCAAGCTGGTCCGCCTCGAGGGCTACGAGCGCACCGGCTTCGACTGGCCGGTCGCGCCCGACGGCCTGACCGAGCAGCTGGTGGCGCTGCGGACGACGTACGGCGCCGCGCTGCCGCCGGTCTACGTCACCGAGAACGGCGCCGCCTACGACGACATGGTCGACGCCTCGGGAGCGGTCGAGGACCCGCTGCGGGTCGCCTACCTCGACGCGCACCTGCGGGCCGTCGCGGCCGCCATCGAGCAGGGCGTCGACGTGCGCGGCTACTACACCTGGTCGCTGCTCGACAACTTCGAGTGGGCCGAGGGCTACACGAAGCGCTTCGGCCTGGTGCACGTCGACTACGCCACCCAGCAGCGCACTCCGAAGACGTCGTACGCGTGGTACCGCGACCTGCTCGCCGCCCACGTGCCGTGACCACCCTCCCGCCCGAGCCGGTCCCGGTGCAGGATGCGCTCGCCGAGCCGCTGGTCTCCGTGCCGGCCCGGTGGGTCGCCTGGGTGACGCTGGCGGGCCTGGGACTGTGGGCCGGCTTCTTCGGTCCGATCCAGGTGCTGCTCGCCGAGCAGGCGCAGGTGGTCTCGCCGGGTCACAAGGAGCTGGTGTTCGGGGTGGTGACCGGGGTCGGGTCGGCGGTGTCGGTGGTCGCCAACCCGCTGTTCGGCGCGCTCTCGGACCGGACCACGTCCCGGTTCGGTCGGCGGGTGCCGTGGGTGGTGGTCGGCGCGGTCCTCGGCGCGCTCGCGCTGGTGCTGCTGGCCATCGCGCTCGGCCTGCTGGCGATGGTGCTGGCGTGGGCCCTGGCGCAGGCGTCGCTGAACGCGATGTTCGCGGCACTGACCGCGAGCATTCCCGACCTGGTGCCGCGCCGCGAGCGCGGCGTCGTCGGTGGCTGGGTCGCGGTGTCGCAGACCCTCGGGATCGTCGCCGGCGTGGGCATCGCCGCCGCGACCGGCGGCCTCGAGGCGGGGTACTACGCCACCGCGGCGGCCGTCGTGGTCCTCACCATCCCCTACGTGCTCGGCAGCCGCGACGTCGTCCTGCCCAGGGCGCTGCGCCCGGACTTCTCCTGGCGCGAGCTCGCGGGGAGCTTCTGGATCTCCCCTCGGGAGCACCCGGACTTCGCCTGGGCGTGGCTGACCCGCTTCCTGGTCAACCTCGGCAACTCCCTCGGGACGCTGCTGCTTTACTTCTTCCTCCAGGACGCGGTGCACTACCCGCACCCGGACGCCGGGGTGTTCGTGCTGACCGTGGTCTACGCGGTCTTCATCGTCGCCAGCACGGTCGTCTTCGGGATCTGGTCCGACCGGCTCCAGCGCCGCCGGGTCTTCGTGGTGGTGTCCGGGGCGGTCACCGGCCTCGGTGCGATGGTCCTGGCCCTGGTCCCGACCTGGCCGGGCGCGCTGGCCGGGGCCGCGGTCTTCGGCATCGGCTACGGGGTCTACCTCTCGGTGGACTTCGCGATGTGCACCGAGGTGCTGCCGGCGGCCGGGACCCGCGCCAAGGACCTCGGGGTGATCAACGTGGCGGTCGCGCTGCCGCAGGTCTTCGCACCCTTCGTCGGCACGTTCCTGGTGGCGAACGCCGGTGGCTACGTGACGCTCTACCTCGTCGCCACGGCGGTCTGCCTGCTCGGGTCGGTGCTCGTGCGCAACATCCACGGCGTCCGATGAGCGTCGTACGTCGTGGAGCGGGTGGCTAGGCTCGCGGCATGCGACGGACTCTGGTGACCACGGTGGGTGTCCTGATGCTGGTGGTCGGCGCGGTGTGGACCTTCCAGGGCCTCGGGGTGATCAAGGGCAGCCCGATGACCGGGGTCCAGACGTGGGCCGTGGTCGGCCCGATCGTCGCCGGCCTCGGGGTGGCGCTCGGCATCGTCGGGCTGCGCAAGACCCCGCACTGATCATGCCGGTCGCCCGACCCTGACAGCCCCGGTGTCATGATCGCGGCCATGACCTACGCACTGGGGCAGGGCACCGGACCGCTGCGCGGCGTCCGGGTCGTCGAGATCGCCGGCATCGGGCCCGGGCCGCACGCCGCCACCCTGCTGGCCGACCTGGGCGCCGACGTGATCCGCGTCGAGCGACCCGGGGGCGCGCTGAGCCCGGGCGACCGCCGGACCGACCTGCTCACCCGCGGCCGGCCGAGCGTCGCCCTGGACCTCAAGCAGCCGGCTGCCCTCGAGGCGGTGCTGAGCCTCGTCGAGACCGCCGACGTGCTGCTCGAGGGGATGCGCCCCGGCGCCACCGAGCGCCTGGGCCTCGGGCCGGAGGACTGCCTGGGACGCAACCCGCGGCTGGTCTACGGCCGGATGACCGGGTGGGGCCAGGACGGTCCGCTCGCGCACGCCGCCGGCCACGACCTGAACTACGTGTCGCTGGCTGGCGCCCTGCACGGGCTGGGTCAGGACCCGGACCGCCCGCACTTCCCGACGAACCTCCTCGGCGACTTCGGAGGCGGCTCGACCTACCTGGTCATCGGGGTGCTCGCCGCCCTGCTCGAGTCCAGGACCAGCGGCAGGGGACAGGTCGTCGACGCCGCGATCGTGGACGGTACGGCGCACGTGTCGACGATGTTCGCGGGCATGCTGGCAAGCGGCTTCGCCCGGGAGCGTCGTGCGGTGAGCCTGCTCGACGGCGGCGCGCCGTTCTACGACGTCTATGAGACCTCCGACGGCAGGCACCTGTCGCTCGGGGCGCTCGAGCCGCAGTTCTACGCCGCGCTCGTCGAGGGACTGGGCCTGTCCGACCTCCCCGACCGTGACGACCCGGTCCACTGGCCCGAGCTCCGGGAGGCCTTCGCCCGCCGGATCGCCGAGCGCACCCAGGCCGAGTGGACGGCGGTGTTCGAGGGCACCGACGCCTGCGTGGCTCCCGTGCTGCCGCTCACCGAGGCCGCCCGGCACCCGCACTTGGCGGCCCGGGGCACCTATGTCACCCGGGACCGCCTCCTGCAGCCCGCGCCCGCACCGCGCTTCTCACGCACCGGCGCCACGCTGACCACCGGACCGTCGACCCCGGGCGGCCAGACCCGCGAGGCGCTCACCGCCTGGGGCGTCGAGGACGTGGACGCGCTGCTCGACGCCGGCGCGGCCGTCCAGTCCTGACCCGCTCAGCGGGTGCGGCGGGTGATCGTCTCGCGCTTGGTCTCGTTGACCGCCGACTCGTAGGCCGTGACGAGAGCCTGCACGGTCACCGGCTTGAACCGCTCGACCACGGCCCGCAGCTGGTCGGGGGTGGACCCACCTTCCTGGTAGGCCGGCCAGACCTTGGTCCGGAACAGCTCGGTGAGCTCCTCGGCGACCTTGCGGCCGTGCTCGGTGAAGATGTCCTGGGCGGCGAGGGCGGCGTCGAGCGGCATCCCGAGGTCGAGCAGTGCGACCCCGACCGACAGGTGCGCCAGGGAGACCTGGAGCTTGCCCTGCTTGGTGGGGAACACGATGCCCAGTGCGTTCAGGGTGTCCAGCTCGTCGTCGGACAGTGGCCGGCCGGCGCGGCGGCCCAGCTCACGTCGCGAGACGGTCTCGGGCAGCTCGGCCATCCAGGGCGCGAGCAGGGTGCGGTGCAGCGCGATCGTCTCCGGGGTGGCGTCGGACGGGATGCGGGCGACGTACCTCTGGATCGCCGCGAGCGTGAAGCCGTGGGCCTGCAGCTCGCTGACCAGCTCGAGCCGGGCCACGTGGTCCGCGGAGTAGTAGCCGGAGCGTCCGCGTCGCAGCGGCGGCGGGACGAGGCCCTTGGTCGTGTAGAACCGGATGTTCCGCACGCTCATGCCCACCCGGCGGGTCAGCTCGTCGAGGGTCATCAGGGCGGTCAGCGGCTCGTCGGCGTAGCCGGGGAGCTCGGGCATGGAGGGCCTCGGGGACTCGGGGAAGGACGCGACCGGGGATCGCGGCCGGGCGGCGGGTTGACGACGCTAACAGTAGGAGTGTCACAATCGCAGCAGTGACCGGCCCCAGAGTTCGGCGCAGAGTCAGACCCAGTGCTCGACCCCCGGAGAGTGTGGACAGCCATGGCTGAGCAGACACAGGCATTCGTGTACGACGCGATCCGCACCCCCCGGGGCCGGGGCAAGAGGACCGGCTCGCTGCACGAGGTGAAGCCCGTCGACCTGGTGGTCGGGCTGCTCGACGAGGTGCGCCAGCGCAACCCCGGCCTGGACCCGGCCCGGGTCGACGACGTGGTGCTCGGCGTGGTCAGCCCGATCGGGGACCAGGGTGGTGACATCGCCAAGACCGCTGCGCTCGCGGCCGGCTACCCCGAGACCGTCGCGGGGGTGCAGCTCAACCGGTTCTGCGCCTCCGGCCTCGAGGCCGTCAACCAGGCCGCGATGCGGGTCCGCTCCGGCTTCGAGGACCTGATCCTCGCCGGTGGCGTCGAGTCGATGTCGCGGGTCGCGATGGGCTCCGACGGGGGCCCGTGGGCGATGGACCCCGCGACCGCGCTGAGCACCTCCTTCGTCCCCCAGGGCATCGGCGCGGACCTGATCGCCACCCTCGGCGGCTGGTCGCGCAGCGATGTCGACGCCTTCGCCGCCGAGTCGCAGGCCCGGGCCGCCAAGGCCCAGGCGAACGGCTACTTCGACGGCTCGGTGATCCCGGTCACCGACCTGAACGGCCTGAGCGTGCTCGAGAGGGACGAGTTCATCCGTCCCGGCACGACGGTGGAGAGCCTGGCCGGGCTCAAGCCGTCGTTCGCCGTGATCGGTGACCAGGGCGGCTTCGACTCCGTCGCACTGGAGAAGTACCACTGGGTCGAGGAGATCGACCACGTCCACCACGCCGGCAACTCCTCGGGCATCGTCGACGGTGCCGCGATCGTGGCGATCGGCACCGAGCAGGTGGGCCGCGACCTCGGCCTCACCCCGCGGGCCCGCATCCTCGCCGCGGCCGTGTCCGGCGCCGACCCGACGATCATGCTGACCGGTCCCGCGCCGGCGTCCCGCAAGGCGCTCGCCAAGGCCGGCCTGACCACCCACGACATCGACCTCTACGAGATCAACGAGGCCTTCGCCGCGGTGGCGATGCGCTTCATGCGCGACCTCGACCTGCCGCACGAGAAGGTCAACGTCAACGGCGGGGCGATCGCGATGGGCCACCCGCTCGGCGCGACCGGAGCGATGATCCTCGGCACCCTGATCGACGAGCTCGAGCGCCGCGACCTGCGCTACGGCCTGGCCACCCTCTGCGTCGGCGGCGGGATGGGCATCGCCACCGTCGTCGAGCGCATCTAGACGAACCGGACAAGGGAGCTTCCAGGCATGACCGAGATCCAGAGCGCCGTGCGCTACGAGCAGGACGCCGACGGCATCGTCACCCTCACCCTCGACGACCCGACCTCCAGCGCGAACACCATGAACGAGCTGTACGTCGCGTCGATGGGTGCCGCGGTGGACCGGCTCGAGGCTGAGCGGGACACCGTCGCCGGCGTCGTCGTGACCTCCGCGAAGCGGACCTTCTTCGCGGGTGGCGACCTCAAGCGGATGATCCAGGCCGGGCCCGAGGACGCGGCGGAGATCCTCGACGGGGTCGAGGCGATCAAGGCCCAGCTGCGCCGCCTGGAGACCCTGGGCCGACCCGTCGTCGCGGCGATCAACGGCGCGGCCCTCGGCGGCGGTCTCGAGATCGCCCTGGCCTGCCACCACCGGATCGCCTACGACCACCCGAAGACCGAGCTGGGCCTCCCCGAGGTCACCCTCGGCCTGCTCCCCGGCGGCGGCGGGGTCACCCGCGTGGTCCGGATGCTGGGGCTGTCCACCGCCCTGACCGACGTGCTGCTGACCGGCACCCGGTTCAAGCCCGCCGCAGCCCTGGACAAGGGGCTCGTCGACGAGCTCATGTCCGACCTCGACGAGCTGGTCCCGGCCGCCCGCGCGTGGGTGCTGGCGCACCGCGACGACGACGAGGCGGCCAGCCAGCCCTGGGACCGCGCCGGCTACCGGATGCCGGGCGGCACGCCGTCGACCCCGAAGCTCGCGGCCTTCCTGCCCGCCTTCCCGGCCACCCTGCGCAAGCAGGCCAAGGGCGCCGACTATCCCGCTCCGCGGGCGATCCTGTCCGCGGCCGTCGAGGGTGCCCAGGTCGACGTCGACACCGCCAGCCGGATCGAGTCGCGCTACCTGACGCACCTGATCGTCGGCCAGAACAGCAAGAACATGATCCAGGCGTTCTTCTTCGACCTGCAGGCGATCAGCTCCGGCGCGCTGCGGCCCCAGGGTGTCGAGAGGTTCGCAGCGACCAGGCTCGGGGTGCTCGGCGCGGGCATGATGGGCGCCGGCATCGCCTACTCGGCGGCCAGGTCGGGCATCGACGTGGTGCTCAAGGACGTCACGGCCGAGGCGGCCGAGAGGGGCAAGGCGCACACCGCCACGCTCCTGGAGAGGCAGGTCGCCCGCGGGAGGCTGACCCAGGAGCAGAGCGCCGGGATCCTGGCCCGGATCACCCCGACCGCCGACCCGGGCGACCTGGCCGGCTGCGACACCGTGATCGAGGCGGTCTTCGAGGACCCGGCGCTGAAGGCGAGGGTCTACGCCGAGGTGCAGGACGTCGTGAACCCGGACGCGCTGCTGTGCTCCAACACCTCGACGCTGCCGATCTCCGAGCTCGCGGGATCGGTGCACCGCCCCGAGGACTTCGTCGGGATGCACTTCTTCTCCCCCGTCGACAAGATGCCCCTGGTCGAGATCATCAAGGGCGAGAAGACCTCGCCCGAGACGGTCGCCCGGGCGATCGACGTCGTGCAGCAGATCCGCAAGACCCCGATCGTGGTCAACGACAGCCGCGGGTTCTACACCTCGCGGGTCTACGGCACCCTGCTCACCGAGGCCACCGCCCTGCTCACCGACGGCGTCGACCCGCAGAGCATCGAGCGGGCCGCCACGATGGCCGGCTTCCCGGCGCCGCCGCTGGCGATGCTGGACGAGGTCTCGCTGACCCTGAGCCAGAGCATCCGCCGGGCGACCGAGGCCGCCGCCGCCCGCGACGGGGTGGTGCTCCCCGAGCAGCCCGGCACCGCGGTGATCGAGCGGATGGTCGACGAGCTCGGTCGCCGGGGCAAGGCCGCCGGCTCGGGCTTCTACGACTACCCCGCAGGTGCCCGCAAGCGGCTCTGGCCGGGTCTGCGCGAGCACTTCACCCGGCCCGAGGTGGACCTCCCGCTGGTCGACCTGCAGGAGCGCTACCTGTTCCGGATGGCCCTGGAGACGGCGCGCTGCTTCGACGAGGGCGTCATCGAGTCCGCCGCCGCGGCGAACATCGGCTCGATCATGGGGATCGGCTTCCCTCCGCTGTTCGGGGGCACGGTGCAGTACATGCAGGGCTATGAGGGCCCCGCGGGCCGCGGCCTGACCGGGTTCGTGGCCCGCGCCCGGGAGCTCGCCAGCGCCTACGGCGAGCGCTTCGAGCCCCCGGCGTACGTCGTCGAGCTCGCCGAGCAGGGTGGTCGCTTCCCGGCGTGACCGGCCCCCGTCGACCGGACGGGGCGGTTTGCCCGCATCCGCCCCGGCGGTCGGCGAAACGCGTCACCATGGTCCGATGAGCGTTCCGACCCAGGACCCGAGCGACCAGGCCGCGGCGGCAGCGGCCACGTCGGCCGCGCTCGTGGACGTGAGCGCGCTCTGGGTCCGCTTCGGAGAGGTGGACGCGGTCCGCGGCATCGACCTGCGCGTCGCGCCCGGCGCCGCCACCGCGCTGCTCGGGCGCAACGGAGCCGGCAAGTCGACCACGATGCGGGTGCTGGCCGGGGTGATCCCGCCGACGAGTGGCCGCGTCGTCGTCGACGGCCTGGACATCGTCACCCGGACGCTGGCCGTCAAGCGGGTCACCGGCTACTGCCCCGACGTTGGCGGGCTGGTCCCACGGGCCACGCCGTGGGAGCACCTCCAGCTCTCCGCACGGCTCCGGCGGCTGCCCGACGGATGGGAGGACCGGGCGCGAGAGCTGCTCGAGCGCTTCGACCTCGGCGGCGCGGCGCAGCGGGTGACGGCCGGCTTCAGCCACGGCATGGGCCGTCGCATGTCGG
>JBDTXF010000009.1:0-17153 GCA_040006355.1 Nocardioidaceae bacterium
ATGCCCAACGGCCGCTCGCAGCGGGTCGCCTCGGCCACCGTCGAGGGCGAGGTGGCGCAGGACTTCTCCTTCGACCTGCCGCTGGCACCGTTCGGCGACGGCGGGTGGTACTGGTTCGACATCATCGCCGGCCCGAGCGACGCGGTGCTCGAGGCGGCCTCCTGGGTCGCCGAGGTGCCCGCCGACCGGGCCGCGCCCGGCACCGTCACCATCGGCATCACCACGATGAACCGACCGGAGTTCTGTGCCAAGCTGCTGGCGCAGATCGGCGCCGACGAGGACGTGCACACGATCCTCGACGAGGTCGTGGTGGCCGAGCAGGGCAGCCAGAAGGTCACCGCGGACCCGCACTTCGGTGCCGCCGAGGCGTCGCTGCGCGGCAAGCTGCGGGTGATCGAGCAGGCCAACATGGGCGGCTCCGGCGGCTACGCACGAGCGCAGCTCGAGACGCTCGAGGCGAACCGCTCGACGTACATGATGTGCATGGACGACGACGTGGTCTGCGAGCCGGAGAGCATCATCCGCGCGGTCACCTTCGGCGACCTGTGCCGCCGCCCGACCATCGTCGGCGGCCACATGTTCAGCCTCTACTCCAAGGCCCGGCTGCACAGCTTCGGCGAGATCATCAACCCGTACCGCTTCTGGTGGATGTCGCCGCCGACCGTCCAGACCGACTGGGACTTCGCCGCCCGCAACCTGCGGAGCTCACGCTGGCTGCACCGCCGCATCGACGTCGACTTCAACGGCTGGTTCATGTGCCTGATCCCGACCGAGGTGCTGCGCACCATCGGGCTGAGCCTGCCGCTGTTCATCAAGTGGGACGACTCCGAGTACGGCGTGCGCGCAGCCGCGGCGGGGTTCCCGACCGTGACGTTCCCGGGCGCGGCGGTGTGGCACGTGCCGTGGACCGACAAGAACGACGCGCTGGACTGGCAGTCCTACTTCCACCAGCGCAACCGGACCATCGCGGCGCTGCTGCACTCGCCCTACGACCATGGCGGTCGGGTGGTGCGGGAGAGCTTCAACCACCAGGTCAAGCACCTGTTCTCGCTCCAGTACTCCACCGCGGAGCTCCGGCACCTCGCCCTCGAGGACGTGCTCGCGGGACCGGAGCGGCTGCACCCGGACCTCGCCACGAAGCTCCCCCAGCTGCAGGCCAAGCGCAAGCTGTACTCCGACGCCCAGACCTCCTCCGATCCCGACGCGTTCCCGCCGGTGCGCCGGGAGAAGCCGCCCAAGCGCGGCCAGGACCCGACCCTGCCCAAGGGCAAGGTCGGTCAGCTGCTCGCGGCCGCGACCAGCGCGGTCCGCCAGACGCTGCCGATCCGCACGATGGCCCAGCAGCACCCCGAGGCGAGCCTGGCCGCCATGGACGCCAAGTGGTGGATGATCGCGCAGTTCGACTCGGCGGTCGTCTCGATGCCCGACGGCACCAGCGCCGCGTGGTACCAGCGGGACAAGGGCGAGTTCACCGACCTGCTGCGCCGCACGGTGGAGATCCACCAGCGGCTCTACCGCGAGTGGCCCACCCTGGCCCGCCACTACCGGCAGGCGCTGCCCGACATCGTCTCGCCCGAGCAGTGGGCCAAGACGTTCGAGGCGTCTCGTGCGGACGCCGAGACAGACGAGGAGCACGCGTGACCACCCAGGCCGATCCGTCGCGCACCCAGCCGGTGCCGCTGGCCGAGCAGCCGCTGGCGTCGCCGTTCGCGGGGGGAGGCCTCGTGGAGGTCTTCCGACGTCGCTACCTGCTCAAGCTGCTGGTGCGCAAGGCGGTCCGCTCGCGCTACCAGGGCTCGGTGCTGGGCCTGTTCTGGTCCTACATCCAGCCGCTGGTGCGGTTCTGCATGTACTTCTTCGTGATCGGCCTGGTCCTGGGGCTGCACAAGAACCTGCCGAACTTCGCGATCCACATGTTCGCGGCGATCGTCGGGGTGCACTTCTTCACCGAGACGTTCTCCTCGGGCACCCGCTCGATCATCTCCAACAAGGCCATCGTCCGGAAGATGGCGATGCCGCGGGAGATGTTCCCGGTGGCGGCCGTGATCACCTCGGCGATCAACACCTTCCCGCAGCTGGTGATCTTGTTCGTCGGCTCGCTGGCGGTCGGCTGGAAGCCGGACCCGATGGGTCTGCTGGCCGGCGTCCTCGGCATCGCGATCGTGATCGTGCTCGGCACCGCGCTGGCCCTGCTGTTCTCCGGGATGAACGTGTTCTTCCGCGACTTCCAGAACATCGTGCAGACGTTCATGCTCTTCACGCACTGGATCGTCCCGATGATCTACCCGTTCTACAAGCTCGCGCAGAGCGGCCTGGGACGCAACACGGCGTTCTACGACGCCTACCTCTCCAACCCGTTGACCGTCGCGGTGCTGCTCCTGCAGCGGGCCTTCTGGATCCCGACCACGCTCGGCAAACGGGGCTACCCGGGCCCGGGCCGGCGCTTCCCCGACAACGCCTCGGACGTCGGGTTCCCCGTCCTGCCCCACCACTACATGCTCCTCGGCTGGGGCATGCTCGCGGTGTCGCTGGTCATCCTGGTGCTCTGCCAGATGGTCTTCCGCAGCATCGAGGGCAAGTTCGCGGAGCGCCTCTGATGGTCGTCTCGATCGTGGCGAACGACGCCAGCAAGATCTTCAAGATGCGCTACCACCGCACTATCAAGCAGATCACCATCGCAGCGATGCGCAAGCAGAAGATCAGCGACAGCTTCCTGGCGGTCAACGACGTCTCCTTCAGCATCGAGCAGGGTGAGTCGGTGGGGCTGATGGGCCTGAACGGGTCGGGCAAGAGCACCCTGCTCAAGCTGATCAACGGGGTGATGAAGCCGGACTCGGGCGAGATCCTGACCCGTGGGCGGATCGCCGGGCTGATCGCGACCGGCGCGGGCTTCCACGCCCAGCTCACCGGCCGCGACAACGTCTACCTCAACGCCGCGATCCTCGGCATGAGCGAGGCCGAGACGAACCGCAAGTTCGACGCCATCGTGGAGTTCGCGGACATCGGCAAGTTCCTCGACACCCCCGTCGGCAACTACTCCTCGGGCATGTTCGCCCGGCTCGGCTTCGCGGTGGCGGTGCACACCGACTCCGACATCTTCCTGATCGACGAGGTGCTCGCGGTCGGCGACAAGCCGTTCAAGCAGAAGTGCCTCGCGCGGATGCAGGAGATCCGTGACGAGGGCCGCACGATGCTCTACGTCAGCCACGCGGCTGCCTCGGTGAAGAGGATGTGCGACCGGGTGCTGGTGCTGGAGAAGGGCGTGCTCGGCTACGACGGTCCCGTCCAGGAAGGCATCCGCTACCTCCACTACGAGGACTCCGAGGACGACGTCGGGACCAGCGAGGGCGACGACTCCGAGAACGAGAGCGACGGGGAGCTCGGCGCCGACATCTGAGGCGTACGCCGACGCGCGGCACGACCTGCCCAGAGCCGGAAGCCCTGTGTGCACTGGGAAATTACACATGTGTAGTTCCACCGAAAGCCTTGCAGAGCCCTGTGACTGGTGTGACATTTGGTGTTCATGTGACCGACCTTCCCCACAGGAGTGCTTGCTTCATGGCCGAGAACAGAAGCCGTTTCGTGCTCCTGTGCCAGCAGAGCCTGGTGCTCGCCGTGGTGGCCGCCGTGGCGGCGCCGGCCGCGAACATGGTCACCCTCGACATCGTGGCGACCCCCCACCAGGCCTCCGCCGGGTCCGGGGGAGCGGCCGGTGCGAGTGATGCGGCGGCCCCCGTGCCGCGCGCCGCGGACGGCTCCGGGACCACGTCGGTGGTAGACACCCGGCCGGTCGCACCCCGGGTCAGCACGGTCCCGCTCGGTGGGGTGAGCAAGGCCGGTCTGCTGGCCCTCGGCCAGGCCCGCGCCGCCCAGCCGACCACCGGGCGCCCGACCGCGACCACCACGTCCGGCGCAGCCCGGATGGTGTCCGCCAGCACGACCCGGCGGGACCGGAAGGCCGCTGTCCGGGCCGCCGACCTCACCGTGCTGTCCGCCCCACAGCCGGTCGACGGGCTCGCGACCGTGGGGGTCACCTGGTCCAGCGGGACACACGTGCCGGACCAGGCGATCACCGTCTCCGTGCGGACCAAGCGCGACGGTGCCTGGTCGACCTGGACCAAGGTGCCCTACCACCAGGACGAGGGACCGGACCCCACCAGCGCCGAGGGCAGGGCCGCCGAGCCGGGCACCGACCCGATCTACGTCGGCGCGGTCCAGGACGTGCAGGTCAAGGCGCTGACCGCCTCGGGCAGGGTCCCTACCGGCATGAAGCTCTCCCTGGTGAACCCGGGGTCCTCCGGCGCGACGCAGGCGGAGAAGCCCGCGATCGACACCGGCAGGCTCCACCCCGGCACCCTCGGACTCGCTGCCGACGAGACCTCCACCCCGTCACCGGCCCCGTCACCGGCCCCGGCGACCGCCACGACCACCGACGCCGCCTCGCTGGCGACCGCTGCGGTGACCAGCAAGCCGACCATCTACTCGCGCGCGCAGTGGGGCGCCGACGAGCGGATGCGCGACAGGTCCTCGCTGCACTACGGCGAGGTGCACGGCGGGTTCGTGCACCACACGGTGAACGCCAACAGCTACAGCCGGGCCCAGGTCCCCTCGATCCTGCGCGGCATCTACGCCTACCACACGCAGTCGCGGGGCTGGTCCGACATCGGCTACAACTTCCTGGTCGACCGCTTCGGCCGGATCTGGGAGGGCCGGTACGGCGGCGTGGACCGTCCCGTGGTCGGGGCGCACACCCTCGGCTACAACGACGACGCCTTCGCGATGTCGGCCATCGGGAACTACGAGACGACCCGGCCGTCGGCGCGGATGCTCGACGCCTACGGGCGGCTGTTCGCGTGGAAGCTGAGCCTGCACGGCGTACGCGCCTCGTCGACCCGGCAGCTCATCACCAACCGCTACCTGCCGGCGATCGACGGGCACCGGGACGTCGGCCAGACCGCCTGCCCGGGAAGGTACCTCTATGCGAGGATCCCCTTCATCCGCTCGCTGGCGGCGCGCTACCAGCGTTCGTGGGCCGGGCGTGACCGGCAGACGAATCTCGCCGGCACCAGGCGTCCCGACCTGGTGGTCCGGGACAAGGTGACCCGGCGGGCCTACCTGATCCGCTCCGACGGAAGCGGCCGCGCCGCGCGGGTCACCAGGACCGGCACCTCCTTCCGCTACGCCAACCAGGTCCTGAACGTCGGAGACTGGAACGGCGACGGCCACGGCGACGTGGTCACCCGCTCCGGCCAGACCGGGCTGGTCTACCTCTATCGCGGGAACGGCGCCGGGAGCTTCGCGGCACCGGTGCGGATGAGCCGGACCAGCTTCGCGCGGATCCGGCTGCTGGCCGCGGTCGGCGACACGACCGGTGACGGCCACCCCGACCTGATGGGACAGCCGTCCGGCGGTGGCCTGATGCGGATCTACCCCGGCAACGGCCGGACCGGGTTCCGGCACAACTACGTCGCGCACGCCTCCATCCCGGCCAGCGCCCAGCTGGGCGTCGGGCTCTGGAACACCGACGGCGCACCGGACTCGGTGCTGCGCCGCAGCAGCGGGACGCTCGTGCTCTACGCCGGCAACGGTCCCGGCGGACTGACCGGCGGGTCCGTGCTCGGCACCGTCGGACGGACCTACGACTGGCTGCTCGCGGTCGGCGACGTCTCGGGTGACGGGCGACCTGACCTGATCGGCCGCTCCCGCGCCACCGGGCGGCTGTGGCTGCTGCCGGGGACCCGCACCGGGCTCAGCCACCGCAGGCCCTACGCCGGCGACATGCGTCGCTTCGACCTGGCCGGCTGACCGCTCCGAGCCGGCCGGTCAGGCACGCAGCTGCGCGGTCGCCCGCTCCTGGGCGGCCCGCGCCGCCCAGCCTGCCTCGTCCGGGTGCCGCACCCACACCACGGAGGCGTCCAGCGCGACGGGAGCCAGCAGGGTGACCGCTCCGGCCCGGCTGCACGGGCTCACGTCGGTGAGCAGCCGACCGCCAGGCGTCAGCGCGCCCGACCCGGCCGCCTCGGTGAGCAGATCCTGCTGGGACGCCACTGCGTCGGCGTCCTGCCAGGCCGGGTCGTCGCCGGCAGGTGGGTCGTAGGCCACGAAGACGTCCGGCTGGGCCAGCACCACGCCGGCGAAGTCGGTCACTGCGCTCGGCAGCGGCTCGGTGAAGCGACCACCGAGCGGACGCAGCGAGCACGCCACCACCGGCACCCGGTCGGCGTTCGCAGCATGGTCCTCGACGCGGTCGGGCCCGCAGACGACCAGTGCGGCCGACGACGCCGCGGCCCGGTCGTCGGTGACGGTCAGCCCCAGGCTCCAGGCGGCGCCCAGCCACACCGCGCCGAGCCAGTGGGCGGGCAGGTCCACCAGGACCAGGTCGCCGCGGGTGAGGTCCAGCTCGTCCTGGGCCAGCCCGGCGGTCTTCGCCACCCAGTTCGCGTAGGTCGCGACCGACAGCTCGACCCGCTCACCGGTCGCGTCGTCGTAGAACGTCACCAGCGGACGGGCCGGGGCGGAGCGCAGCAGCATGGCGAGTGCGGTGGGGAAGGTGGGGGCGGGTCGGCCCGGGGTGCTCATGGACGCACTGTAGGCAGTGGCAGGATGCCGCTCATGTCCACCCACGGGTCCAGCGCCGTCGAGGCCGTGATCGTGGCCGGCGGGTTCGGCAGCCGGCTGCTGCCGCTGACCGCCCACCGACCCAAGCACCTGCTCGAGGTGGGGGGTGTGCCGTTCCTCGAGCACCAGATCGGCCGGCTCGCCGCCGCCGGGGTCGAGCACGTCGTGGTGGCCACCTCCTACCGCGCCGAGCTCTTCGAGCCGGTGCTCGGCGACGGCAGTCGCTGGGGGGTGCGGGTCGACTACGTGCAGGAGGCGGAGCCGCTCGGCACCGCGGGCGCGATCCGCAACGTCGGCGCGGCGCTGGGCAGCGACCCCGGGGGTGCGGTGGTGGTCCTCAACGGCGACGTGCTCTCCGGCCACGACCTGGCCGCGCAGCTCGCCGACTTCGAGAGCCCGCGGGAGGGGCGCTCCGTCGACGTCTCGCTGCACCTGGTCGAGGTCGAGGACGCCCGCGCCTTCGGCTGTGTGCCGACCGACGTGGACGGCCGGGTGACCGGCTTCACCGAGAAGTCCGAGCACCCGGTCACCCAGCAGGTCAACGCCGGCTGCTACGTCTTCCGGCGGCGGGTGGTCGAGGCGATCCCCGAGGGTCGGGTGGTCTCGGTCGAGCGGGAGACCTTCCCTGGCCTCGTCGCGGACGGTGCCTTGGTGGTCGGGTACGTCGAGAACGCCTACTGGCGTGACGTCGGCACCCCCGCCGCCCTGGTCGCGGCCTCACGCGACCTGGTGCTCGGCACGGCGCCGGGTCCCGACGGACCGGACGCGGGGGAGACCGCCCGCGTCGACCCCACCGCCGTGGTGCACCCGAGCGCGCGGGTCGAGGACGGGTCGGTGCTGGTCCGCGGGTCGACCGTGGGGGCGGGGGCGGTGGTCTCCGGGAGCGTCGTGATGGCCGGTGCCGTGGTCGGCTCCGGCGCCGTGGTCGTCGCCTCGGTCGTCGGGCCAGGCGCCACGGTCGGTGACGGCGTCCGGCTCGACAAGGTCACCGTCGGCGACGGGGCGAGGATCGAGTCCGGCGCGGAGGTCGGGGCCGGCACCCGGGTCGACTGCGGAGCCTTCCTCCGCTAGCCGACGAGGTGCTTGATCCACTCCGCGCCGCCCAGCACCGCCGCGAACCGCACCCAGCGGCCGGCCAGGCCGAGGACGAAGAACAGCACGAGCCGCATCCGCAGCTGGCCTGCCAGGACGGCGACGATGGCGAACGGCGGGAATCCACTGGCCGCGGACGCGAGCACCAGCACGCTCGTCACGACCGGACGCCTCTGGGTCCGGGTGCGCCACTTCTCCAACCTGGCCAGGGCCTTCGGGGTCTCGACCTTCTTGCGCACCCAGCCCCAGCTGAGCGCGTTCGCCCCCAGGTAGTACCACACCACCTTGCCGCCCATCTGTCCCAGGGCGGCCGCGAAGGCCAGCGTCCACAGGCCGCCGGCATCGGCGGTCGCGCCTCGCGCGGCCAGGATCACCTCGATGTTCACCAGCGGCACGAGGGCGCTGAGGAACCCCAGTCCCAGCAGTGCCAGGACGTTCTGCACCAGACCAGGCACGGGCTGCCTCCTGGCTAGGCTCCCTGGGGCTCGGGGGAGTCGGAGTAGGGGTAGGCCTTCACGAAGCTGCTGACCTGCTGGCCGCTGGGGGTCGAGCAGTACTGCCAGATGCCCTGCTGCTTGCTGACGTCGCCCGGGGCGCCGCCGGCAGACCAGTGGGTCATGGCCACGTGCTTGCCGCCGGGGAAGGACGCGCCGTCCTTCGCGGTCCACGGCAGGGCGATGAACTTGTCGCCGAGCTTGGTGCCGTCGAACTTCGCGGCGATCGCCTTCACGACGGCGAGCTGCTCGGAGCTCTTCGCCACGGTGTCGTCGTACCACAGCAGGTTGTAGCCGTGCTCGAGGTTGTGCACGACGTACTCGACCTGCGGGCGGTCGGCGGCGGTGTAGAACTTGCGGGCGAACGGCGCGGGCGTCGGCCAGTGCGGGCCGAACGCGGGAGGTGCCCCGCTGTAGGCGATCACCGTGCCGACCGGCTTGTGCTCCTGGTTGCCGGTGGCCTTCTTCTTCACGACGGCCTGGCAACCGGCGGCCGAGGAGCTCGAGCCGAGTTCCGCGAGCGCGCCGCTGCTGAGCTTCTGCTGCTTGAGCAGCGGAACCGCGGCGAGACCGACGATGACCAGCGCGACGACGGCGCAGACCGAGATGACCACGATCGTGCGGCGCCGCTCCGCGCGCTTCTGGTCGCGGCGCATCTGCTCGACGACAGCGCGTCGGTCACGGTCCTTGTTCGACTTGGCCATGGCTGCTCAGGTTCTCCGGCTCGGTGCTGGGGGACTGTGCGGGGCGCACGGTCCGGCGAAGTCTACGGACCGGGGATGTGGAACCGCAGCGGCGGCCCGTCGCCGTCGGGGGCGAGTCGCCAGCCGAGCGCGAACGCTGCCGCCTCGACCCGGGCGTGGACGGCGCCCTGCTCGCGCTCGGACCCACCCGGCCGCACGCTCACCACCCCGTCCTGATCCCCGTCCTGATCCCCGTCCTGACCCTCTAGGCGGACGGCGGCCGCCGACCCGGCCGCGGCCGAGAGCGCGGCCACCAGCTCGAGCGGCGAGCAGGGCGCACCGAACCCGCGGGCGTCCTCGTGCAGCAGGGCGCAGAGGACCGCCTCGCGGGCGCCGAGGCCGAACATGTCGGTCGCCTCGTCACGGACCAGCGCGACCGCTCCGGGGCCGTGGACCTGCGGCCTCAGCACCAGCTCGCCCAGCCCCCGCACGACCGCGACCGGACGGCGGTCGAGCTTGCGCTTGACGAGGTCGGCGGCGGCGGCCAGCTCGTCGGCCACCGCGCGCGCGGTCACCGCGAGCTCGTTGCCGTGCGGATCGGTGCGGCCCACGTGGTCGTCGAGGACGTCGAGCCCGGCCGCGCCGATCGCGATGTCGGTCTGACCGTTGCGCCAGGCCCTGCCTGCGGTGTCGGTGACCAGCACCGCGACGTTGCGGCCGGTGCGGACGGCGAGCCCCTCGCGCAGCCGCCGGGCGGACGCGTCGGGGTCCCGGGGGAGGAGCACCACGGTGTCGGTGACGGTGTTGGAGGCATCGATGCCGGCCGCGGCCATCACCAGCCCGTGGTGGGTGCGGACGATCGCGGTCCGTCCGCGCCACGCGACGGTGCGGTCGGTCTCCTCGGTGAGTGCCTCCTCCCGCTTGCCGGCGCGCACCCGGCCCTCGGACTTGCTGACCACCTTGCTGGTCACCACCACGATGTCGCCGTCGAGCAACGTGACTGCTCCGGCGACCAGCGCAGCGAGGTCGTCGCCCGCTGCCACCTCGCCGATGCCGTCGACGGGCAGGCAGACCAGCGCCTCCGGAGCGGTCACCGGCGCACCTTCTCGGCCAGCGCGAACGCGGTCGACGCCATCGCGGCCGTCGCGTCGAGGCCGGTCATCATCAGCGGAACCGCCTCGCACGCGATCCCGTCCGCACGCACCGTCTCGACCTCGGCCGCGTCGACACTGTCCACCAGCCAGCCGTCGAGCACGCCGCCGGAAGCCCTGGCGCCGTAGTGCCTCGCCACTGCGGAGGCGCTCACCTCGACCCCGATGGCGGTCAGCATCTGGGCCGCCATGCCGTGCACGTGGCTGCCCGCGACGACCGGGGAGAGTCCGACGACCGGCGCCGCCGTCGACCGCAGCGCCTCCCGGATGCCCGGCACGCCCAGGATGGTGCCGACGGAGACCACCGGGTTGGACGGCGGCACGACCACCACGTCGGCGCCGGCGATCGCGTCCAGCACCCCGGGCCCGGGTGTGGACGCATCGATGCCCACCGGCACGACGGCACGGGCAGGGACCTCGGCGTGCAGGCGCACCCAGTACTCCTGGAAGTGGATCGCGCGCCGGCCCGAGGGCACGGCGTCGTCGTCGATGACGATGTGCGTCTCGACTCGGTCGTCGGTCATCGGCAAGAGCTCGACACCGGGCTTCCACCGGTCGCAGAGCGCGGCGGTGACCGCCGACAGCGGATAGCCCGCCTCCAGCATCTGAGTGCGGACCAGGTGGGTGGCGAGGTCCTTGTCCCCGAGCCCGAACCACGTCGGCTCCACGCCGTACGCCGCCAGCTCGTCCTTCGCGTGCCAGGTCTCCTCGGTGCGTCCCCAGCCGCGTTCGGCGTCGATGCCGCCGCCCAGGGTGTACATCACGGTGTCCAGGTCGGGACAGACCTTCAGGCCGTGCAGCCAGATGTCGTCGGCGGTGTTCGCGACCACCGTGACCCGGGCCGCCGGCTGCTCCCCGGACACCAGCAGGTGCAGCAGTCCCTGGAGGAACCGGGCGCCGCCGACACCGCCGGAGAGCACGGTGATGCGGGAGTACGAGCGGGGGGTCATGCGCGCTCCTCAGTCGGTGGGTCGGGATGGGTCACCTGGGTGGACGGGCGATCGGACAGATGACCGGACAGATGATCGGGCGTGTCGTCGCCTATAGCAGATCCGGGCTTGACTTCGGCGGTACGACAGACGTGTAATTCCACCAGTGATGTTCAACGTGCTCGTTCTCAGGACACACTGTGTTCTTCCCCACTAGCGTGGGGACAGGGCCCTGGGAGTGGGGCACCGAGACGGGGCCCCTCAGGGTCTCACGGGTCGAAAGGGCGAATGCCGTGCGAGAGCTTTACGTGCTCGAACCAGATGCCGAGGAGCTCGGCTGGCAGGAGCGTGCCCTGTGCGCGCAGACCGACCCGGAGGCGTTCTTCCCCGAGAAGGGCGGCTCGACGAGGGAGGCCAAGCGCGTCTGCCTGACCTGCGACGTGCGTGACGAGTGCCTCGAATACGCACTCGGCCACGACGAGCGGTTCGGGATCTGGGGCGGGCTGTCCGAGCGGGAGCGCCGCAAGCTCAAGAAGCGCGCGGTCTGAGCCGTCGCCCACGCGGTGCCTGCCTGAGGCACCGACGGGCTGAGGATTCTTCCGGCGGCGGCTCCGATGGCTAGGGTGGTCAGCCGTGACGACCCTGGTGACCGCGCTGCTGGTCAGCCACGACGGGGACCGGTGGCTGGCGGCGGTCCTCGACGGGCTGGCCGCGCAGACCCGGCAGCCGGACCGCTGCGTCGCTGTCGACACCGCCAGCACCGATACCGGCCCGCTGCTGCTGCGGCAGCGCCTCGGCGCCGACGCGGTCCTCGAGGCGCCGGCGACCAGCGGCTTCGGCGAGGCGGTGGCCCACGGTCTGTCCGGCCTCCCGCCGGCCGAGGAGCACGAGTGGGTCTGGCTGCTGCACGACGACAGTGCCCCGGCCCCCGACGCACTGGAGCGGCTGCTCGTCGTCGCGGGCGACCAGCCGTCGGTCTCCGTCCTCGGCCCGACGCTGCGCGCGTGGCCCTCGCTGCGTCGGCTCCTCGAGGTCGGCGTCACGATCAGCGGCACCGGAGGTCGTGAGACCGGCCTCGAGCACGGGGAGCACGACCAGGGCCAGCACGACCGGGTCCGCGACGTGCTCGCGGTGAACACCGCAGGCATGCTGGTCCGTCGCTCGCTGCTCGAGAGTCTCGGCCTCGACCCCCGACTGCCGCTCTTCGGCAACGACATCGACTTCGGCTGGCGGGCCGCCCGCGCGGGAGAGCGGGTCGTCGTGGTCCCCGACGCGGTGGTCTTCCATGTCGAGGCGGCGCATCGCGGCCTGCGGCGTACGCCGGTGACCGGTCGCGTCCGGCGCGGTGAGCGCGCGGCGGCCCTCTACGTCCTGCTGGTGAACGCTCCGCCGGTGACGCTGCCCCTGCGGGTGGTACGGCTGCTGCTCGGCAGCCTGCTACGCGCCCTCGGTCTGCTGCTGGTGCGGGCACCACGCGAGGCGCTCGACGAGCTGTCGGGGCTCGCCTCGACGTACCTGCGACCAGGCCGGGTGGTGGCCGGGCGTCGGGCCCGCCGGGGCACGGCGAAGGTCCCGCACCGCGAGGTTCGCCACCTGCTCGCCCCGGCCTGGGTGCCCTACCGGCGCGGCCTGGACCTGGTCGGCGACGCCGTGAGCAGGGGCGCGCACCAGGCGGGTGACCGCTCGGCGGCCCGACGAGCCCGTCACGTCGAACCCGCGGCGACGGAGACCGGTCCCGTCCCGGCGGAGGCGCAGAGCCTTCCGGACGACCCCGGGGTGCTGGGCCGGCTGGTGGCCGGCCCGGTGGCCTGGACCTCCGCCCTGCTGGTCCTGGCCGCCGTGGTCGCCGCGCGCGACCTGGTCGGCCACGGCACCCTGCAGGGCGGTGCCCTGCTCCCGGCCCCCGACAGCGCGCTCGACTGGTGGCGGACCTACCTCGGCTCCGAGCACCGGATCGGCACCGGCTCCTCCGCACCGGCGGCGCCCTACCTCCTCCCGATGGCCGTGGCCGGGACCGTGCTGGTGGGCCGGGCCTGGCTGCTGGTCGCCGTGCTGTTCCTGCTCGCGGTGCCGCTCGCCGCGTGGGGCGCCCACCGGTTCCTGCTGCGGGTGACGGCCTCCCGGCCGGCGAGCCTGTGGGGCGCCGTCGCCTACGGGGTGCTCCCGGTGGTGACCGGCGCCGTGCAGGGCGGCCGGCTCGGGACGGTCGTCGGCACGCTCGTGCTGCCCTGGCTGGCACACGCGGCGCTGTTCCTGCGCGCCGGCGAGTCGGCGGACCGCCGGGCCCGGGCCGCCTGGCGCACCGCGCTGTGGCTGGGGGTGCTCGCCGCCTTCGTGCCCGTCGCCTGGGCGATGGCCGTGCTCGTCGGCCTCGTGGTGCTGGTCGCCGCCGGAGGCGACCGGACTGTCATGAGCCGGGTCGTGCTCACCCCGCTGGTCGCCGTGCTGGTCCTGCTGCTGCCGTGGTCGCTGGCGACCTGGAGCCACCAGGGGCCGGCGGCCGCCCTCTTCGAGGCCGGGCTCCCCTCCCCGCACCTGGCCCGGGCGCTCGGCCGGTGGGACCTGGTCCTCGGCCGCCCCGGCGCCGGCGCGCCGCTGTGGCTCTCGACCGGTGTGCTGCTGGCGGCGCTCGCAGCCCTGCTGCGACCGGACACCCGGCGTGCCGTGCTGCGCGCCTGGACCGTGGTGGTGGTCGCCCTGGCCACCACCGCGGTGCTCGCCTCCTCCACCTTCTCTACCTCGAGCAGCACCACCGACCAGCCCCTGTGGATGGGCTTCCCGCTGGTGGTCGCGCAGGCGGCGGGCATCGCCGCCGCCGCCCTTGCCGGCAGCGGCATCCGGAGCAGGCTCACCGGAGCGAGCTTCGGGTGGCGTCAGCCGGTCGGTGCGCTGGTGGTGGTGCTGGCGGTGCTCACCCCGCTCGCCTCGGTGCTCTGGTGGGCGTCCTCGGGCAGCGCGGGCGCCCTGCATCGGGGCTCAGGCTCCGACGTCCCGACGTACATGACCGACGCGGCGCTCGAGGCTCCGGTGAACGGCGTCCTGGTGCTGCGGGGCTCGACCGCCAGCGGGTTCCGCTACGTGCTGCTGCGGCAGCCCGGAATGCGCCTCGGCGACGACTCGGTGCTCCCCTCCGCGGCTGCGCAGTCCCGGCTGACTGCCTACGTCGAGGACCTCGCCGCTGCACCGACGGCGGCCGAGGTCCGCGCTCTGTCCCGGCTCGGCGTCGCCTTCGTCTATGCCCCCGCTCCTGCGGACGCCGCGCTGGCCGCCCACCTGGACAGCGTGAGCGGGCTGTCACGGGCGAGCGCCACCGGGCGCAGCGACCGCGCCTGGCAGCTCGACTCGCCGCCGAGCGATGAGGACCTGCACCTCGCCGCAGACCGGTCGCGTCCGTGGCTGCTGCTCGTGCAGGGGCTCGCGCTGGGCGTCGCGGCGGTGCTGGCGGCCCCGAGCCGGAGGCGCGCGGCATGAGACGCCCCTCGACCGCCCTCGCCGTCGTCGTCCTGGTCCTTGCCGCCGTCGCGGCCGTGCTGCTGACCCGGCCCGCCGCGCCGGCGGCGCCCCCTGCGGCGCCGCCGTCCGTCGGGCGGCTGGTGTCCAGCACAGCGCTGGCCTGCCCCGACCAGCCGCCCGGGTCCGGCGTCTCCCCGACCGTGCGGGTCGGGCTCGCACCGGGGCTTCCCGGGGTGCACCGGTCCGGCACCGTCGAGACCGGGCCGGTGAGCGGCGGGTCGACCGCGAGGGCGCTGAGCCGCGGGTCGCTGGTGACGATGCCTGCCGACGGCGGCCCCGAGGCGCGAGCGACCGGCGCCGCGGCGGCCGGCCTGTTCGGCGCCCGCACCGAGCGGGTCCCCGGCAAGGCCGTCGCCGTGACGCCGTGCGTGGCCGCGCGCGCCCGGTGGTGGTTCACCGGCGCCGGCGCCGGCCTCGACCACTCCTCGACGCTGGTGCTCGCCAACCTCGACCCGGGCCCGGCGGTGGTCGACCTCCGGGTGCTCGGGCCGGACGGGGACGTGGAGACGGTCGCGACCACGGGCATCGTGGTCGCCCCACACACGGTCCGGCGCTTCGCCCTCGCGGACCTGGCGCCGCAGACCGACGACCTCGCACTCTCGGTGAAGGCGGAGCGGGGCCGGGTGGCCGCCTCGGTCACCGACGCGTTCCGGCAGCGCGCCACCGCCCCCACTGGTCGCGAGTGGCTGTCGGCAAGCGAGCAGCCGTCCCGTGACCTGACGGTCTCCGGGCTGCCGGTGAAGGCACAGCGGCGCACCCTGCTGGTGGCGAACCCGTCTGAGCTCGAGGCGGTCCTCGACGTGCGGGTGGCCGGCCGGTCCGGCACCTTCACCCCCACCGGGCTGGGTGAGGTCACCGTCGGGCCGCGCGCGATCCTCCCCGTCGACCTCACGGGGCTGCTCCCCACCGGAGAGCCGGTCGCCGTCCGGGTCACCTCCCGCACCCCGGTGCTCGCGATGGTGCGCTCCGTCGACCCGACCGACACCTCGGACGCCGGTGCCGCCGACCCGCTCACCGGTCCCGCAGCGGCCGTCCTCGTCCCGGGGACCACGGCCAGCGTGCAGCTCACGGCCGGCCGGTCCCGTGCCCACGTCGGGCTCACGTCGTACGCCGCGAGCGGCCGGCGGGTCCACTCGGCCCGGCTGACGATCAGCCCCACGGCGACGGCGGCCTGGTCCCCGGGGGCCGGCGCGGCGTACGTCGTGGTGAGCCCGCGCGGGTCGGGGTCGGTGCGCGGGGCGGTGAGCTATGGCGGGGGCGGGGGCGGTGTCGCGTCGGTGCCGCTGGGTGCGCTGCCGGGGCGCGAGCTCCGGCCGCGGGTCGTGCCCGGGCTCCGCTGAGGTCCGAGGGTCAGTCGTCGGGGTCGGACTGGTACCTCGGGTCGACCTCCTCGGGCGGGCGGCCCAGCAGCTCGGAGACCTGCTCGACGAGCACGGTGAGCACCATCGCGGAGAGGTCGCCCCGGGTGTCCGAGCGCAGCTCGATCGGGCGCCGGAAGAGCACCAGCCGGGTGGGCCGGCCGCCGTTGCCGCGGACCAGGGAGGCCAGCGGGACCGTGTCGGCGTCCCAGTCGTCGGGAACCATCGGGGTCTCCTCGACGGCGAACTCCACAAGGCCGAGCTCGGCGTGCCACCGGAGCTCCAGGTCGTGCACGACGGTCAGCACGATCGCGTCGAAGGCGTCCTTGGGGCTGCGTGCGGCCGGGACGCCGCGGGGTGACAGCGGCCCGGAGCGAAGTGCCGGCCCTCGCATCCCCCGCCCGCGACGGTCCCTGCGACGTCCCCGCATCCGCTCCGAGGCGTGGAATGCGGTCGTGGCCAGGGGCTCGTCCGGCTCAGGGATGGGGTCGTTGAGGGACGCAGGCACGTCCGCGAGCCTAGCCGCCGCCATCGCTGCGGCGGGGTAGCGTCTGGCCGGTGAGCCCTGTGCGTCGTTGCTCGAGAACCGCCTGCACGCGAGCCGCGGTGGCGACCCTGACCTACGTCTACTCCGACCAGACGGCGGTCCTCGGTCCTCTCGCGACCTATGCCGAGCCGCACGCCTACGACCTCTGCGACGCGCACAGCGCGCGCCTCAGTGCCCCACGTGGCTGGGAGGTGCTCCGGCTCGCCCCGGATCCCGACGCCTTCGGTCCCACCTCGGACGATCTGCTCGCGCTCGCCGACGCGGTCCGCGAGGCGGCCCGTCCTCCGGTGCAGCGCGACGGCGCGGCTCCGGCGCTGACGCCCCGTGATGATGCCCGCGAGGTCGGCCGACGGGGCCACCTGCGGGTGCTGCCCACTCCCGACGCCTGAGCCCGGCACCCGGCGGCGATAGTCTTCGGCGCATGTCCGAGTCCCTCTCCGCCGCGTCGCTGTCGGCGGTCTTCAAGGCCTACGACGTGCGGGGCACCGTCCCCGACCAGATCGATGAGGACCTCGCCCGCGCGGTGGGCAGCGCGTTCGTCGAGGTCACCGGCGCCTCCGGCGGCGCCGTCGTCGTGGGCCACGACATGCGGCCGTCCTCGCCGAGGATCGCGCGGGCCTTCGCCGACGGCGCCGCCGCGGCCGGTGCCGACGTCGCGATCATCGGCCTGGCCTCGACCGACGAGCTCTACTTCGCATCCGGCAGCCTCGGCCTGCCCGGCGCGATGTTCACCGCGAGCCACAACCCGGCGCAGTACAACGGCATCAA
>JBDTXF010000010.1:0-16871 GCA_040006355.1 Nocardioidaceae bacterium
GTCTGGTCACGGACTATCCGGTTCTGGGGGCTGTGGGTCAGGCCGGCGGCCCGTCGAACAGGTCGGTGCGCCCGTCGGCCCAGACCACCAGACCGCGGCGACCCGGCCGGGTTCGCAGCCAGGTGAGCGCGTCGCCATCCCGGGCGAAGGCCGCGGTGGCGTCGATGTCAGCCCAGGTCAGGTCAGCCGCCAGCACGGTGACCGAGGCCACCGCTGCCGGGACGGCGCCGGTGCGTCCGTGGGTGATGTGTGCCCCGCGGTGGACGGCGCCGGACGTGGCGACCGCTCCGTTGCGGACCGGGACGACCGCGACCACGCGTGCGGGGTCCGCGGGGTCCTCGATCCCGACCTGCCACCCGGGGGACGCCGGGGCGAGGGTCCGGCAGACCATGTCACCGCCGGCGGACAGGCACATGTCGGTCTCGTCCAGAGACGTGAACAGCCGCGCCGCCCGGCTGATCGCCCAGCCCTTCACGACGCCGCTCGGGTCGAGCACGGTCGCCCCGTCGGCACCGGACCGGCGTACGTCGAAGGCACCGTCGGACTCCCGGCGGGCGCGCTCGCCGAGCGCGAGCACCTCGGCGACCTCGGGGGGACAGTCGTCCACGTCGACCTCGCCACGACCCAGTCGCGAGACCCAGGAGTCCTCGCGGTAGGTGCTGAACACCCGGTCCACCTCACGCAGCTCCTCGAGCGCCGCCGCCCAGGCCGCCTCCGCCTGCTCGTCGTCGCCGTGGCGGCCGCGAAGGGCGAGGCTGACCGGCATCCCCATCACGTGCTCGACCCACCGGCGCATCGGCAGCGCGGAGGAGACCGTCACAGACCCGCCTTGTCGATCGCGCTCTGCAGCGACTGGACGTAGCCGACGCTCGTGACGGTGGCGCCACTGACCATGTCGATGCTCGCGCTCTGGGCCGAGGTCGTCTCCCGGGTCAGGATCGGCAGCGCGATGTCGTTGATCTCGGTGTCCCTGGGGTTGCCGCTCGGCTGCTGGAGCACCGCGACCTTGGCGATCCTGCCGCCGGTCACGGTGAGCTCGAGCTGGACCGGACCCCACTGTGTGGACGCGACGCCACCGGTCACCGTCCTGGTCGTGGTCGTCTTCTTCGGCGTCGTCGCCGGGGTGCTGCTCGAGCTGTCGGTGCTCGAGACCACGGCCGGCGGCAGGGACGCGGACGTGGTCGGGGCCCGGGAGCCGTCGTAGCCGAAGAGCAGGACGACGACCGACAGCGTGCTGAGGAACCAGAAGGTGATGCGCTTCATGTGGTCACCAGGCGAACGTCTCGAGGTGGACGAGGTCGGACGGGACGCCGGCCTCCAGGAGGGTGCTGCGGACGAGCTCGGTCCAGCGTTCTGGCCCGCAGACGTAGACGTCGCGCTCGGCGATGTCGGGGACCCAGAAGCGCAGGGCGGTCAGGTCGTCGACGGTGCCGACGTGGTCGCCGAGCCAAGAGTCCGGCGTACGGCGGCGGCCGGGCAGGTTCAGCACCCGGAGCCCGCGGGCCTTGTGCAGCGCGCCGAGCTCGCGGTCGAACAGCGGCTCGCTGGTGTAGCGCTGGAGGAGGACCGCGTCGCCACGTGCGTAGTCGAGGCCCTCGGCCAGGGATCGCAGCGGGGTGATGCCCACGCCCGCGCCGATCAGGGCCACCTTGGGCCGGGTCCGGGTCCGGGCGCTGAGCCGGCCGTAGGGACCCTCGACGAATGCTCGGGTGCCGCCTCGCAGCGCGAGCACGCCAGCGCTGCCGTCACCGACGACCTGCACGGTGATGCGCAGGCTCCGACCGTCGGGGGCGGCCGAGAGCGAGTAGGGGTGGGCCCGGCTCCAGCCCGGACCGGTCGCGAACCGCCAGGTGAGGAACTGGCCCGCCTCGACGCGCAGCCTGTCCATCCGCCGGCCGGTCACGTAGACCGATGCCACGTCGCTGCCCTCGGTCACCACCGAGGTGACCACCAGCCGGTGCCGCAGGTTGCGCCACAGCGGCAGGCCCACGCGCCACACGAGCACGGCGGCCGCGACCAGCGCCCAGCTCGTCCACCAGAACACCGTCTTCGCGGGCGAGGACAGGAACTGCTGCCCGGTCCAGAGCTGGTGCGGAAGGGCGAGCCCGACCCCGAGGTAGGCATAGAGGTGCAGCAGGTGCCAGGACTCGTAGCGGAGCCGCCGCCGGGCGAGCTTCACGCTGGTGACCACGACCATCACCAGGCAGGCGGTCCCACCGGTGGCGAGCAGGATGCCGGAGTAGCCGGTGACCAGATCCCACAGCGTGGTGAGCACCAGGCCCAGCTCGCCGGAGGCATAGCCCCAGGTGATGGTGACGATGTGCAGCACCATCAGCTGGAAGGACGTGAAGCCGACCAGCCGGTGCAGGTGCGCGAGACGGTCCTGCCCGAAGGCCGCCTCCAGCACCGGGATGCGGGCCA
Source organism: Nocardioidaceae bacterium (assembly GCA_040006355.1). Taxonomy (GTDB): domain Bacteria; phylum Actinomycetota; class Actinomycetes; order Propionibacteriales; family Nocardioidaceae; genus Nocardioides_B. Next base: position 2,422 of record JBDTXF010000010.1, read on the forward strand.
TCAGCACCACCTGCGCCAGGAGCAGGACCGACGCCACCAGGCCGGCGAGCCGCCCCACCGAGATCAGACCGGTGGCCCGGCCGCCGAGACCCTGGACGCCGCCGTCGGCCACCCACCAGTAGGTGACGAGCAGCAGACCCAGCCACAGTGCCGAGCCCGTCGCCGTCCTGACCACGCCGTCGAAGCGGGCGCGCCTGCCCGGTCGCCTCAGCCGGACCGCCGGGACCGTCCTGGGGAGGTCGGTCCGCAGGGCGGTCACGTGTCGGTGGGGTTGTCGTGGTGGTCGCGGTCGTGGCCGGTCTGCCCGTCACCGGGCGGCGGCTGGAGCCGGCCGCCCGCCGGAGCCACCTGCCGCTCCTGCTGACTCGGCTGTGCGTCCCGACCTCCTCCGGCGTGACCCACCGCGTAGCCACCGGCCCCACCCCCGATCAGGAACACCGCTGCCACCGCGGCCAGCGCGACCTTGCCACGACGCGAGCGCGACACCGGAGCGGCCGCGGTCTCGGTGCGCCCGCCGGCCGGAGCGATCGCGCCGGGCTGGACGGGCGGCTCCCACTGGTTGCCGCTGCCGGGTTCGTCGCTCACGGTGGTCTCCTCGGTGCCGGCGCTGACTGACGACATGAGGATGACAGCCACGGTTGGGCGGCTCCTGGGACCTTGCTGTGCGTCACCTGTGAGGCGCCCCGCCGGTGGAGCAGGGACGCTAGCCCAGCCAGCGCTGGTAGGTCTTGCGCTCCATCGCCTCGACGAGGTGCGTGAAGTCGGTGACCATGCCGGTCATCGCAGCCGCCTCCTCGGCCTGCATGCGCCCGAGCACGAAGCCGTTCTCACCGTCCCGGAAGGCATGCTCGCCGGCATCGGCCAGCAGCGCCGTCGTGATCACCGCATCCTGGTAGTGACCGAGCACCTTCTGAGCGCTCGCCGCGACCTTGCCGATCTTCTCCGCCCTGCGCCCCAGGACGGGGGTCAGCGCCTCGGCCAGGTAGCGGGTGCGCTTGGCGGCCTTCCGGGCGTCGTGCAGCCGCTCGTCGCGCACCGGACCGGGCTCGGTGGCCACGGCTTTCCGTGACGCCGCGCGCAGGCGGGACCACTGGCGGCGCAACAGTGGCTTGAGGGCCTTCTTCGCCGAGACCCGTGCCCGCGACTGCCACGGCGGCAGGTCGGCGAACCGCTCGAGCCTCCTGGTGAGCGCGTCGTACTCCTCGCTGTCCAGGTAGTCCAGGGCCTGCTCGCGGCTCTGCTCGTAGGACCCGGCCACGAGTCGGTGCAGCAGGTCGCGCGTCGCGACCAGGTCCTCGTCCTGCGGCTGACCGACCAGCAGCCGTTCGACGCGTCGCTCGATGACCTCGGCGTCGCGAGCCCCGCTGACCTGCAGACCCGTCGCCCGCAGCTGCTCGGTGAGTACGTCGCACTCGTCGGTGTCGAGCAGCGGCCGCATCCCGACGATGTCGCTGCGCAGCCGACGAGCGGCCAGCCGGAAGTCGTGCACCGACCCGGGGCGATCGAGCCGGAGGTCGGCCTCCGCGGTGCGCAGGGTGCCGACGAGCGAGCGCCACAGCGGGGCCATCGCCTCCTGTGCGCTGACTCGGCCGTCGGAGCTGTCGTTCGGGGGCATCGTCGTCCTTCGTCGCTGCCCACGGCCGGTCCGGTCGTCGGGCGACCCGCACCATAGCCACTGAAGATGAACATGGCGGCCGGGTGAGCACCGCGGTCGCTCACCCGCTGCTCGAGGCCCCGGCAGGTGCAGCTCCGGCCAGGCACGCTGGGGACCGTCGCCCACGACGACGATCCGGGTGCCGGGCACGTCGGCCACCTCTAGCAGCCGTCGCAGCTGCTTCCCGCGCGCCAGGCGCCCGACGCACCCCACGACCACCCGGGTCCCCCGTCCGGATGCCTCGACCGGCGCTCGTGGCCGGTGTCGACGAGCCGGTCGACGGTGTGCCGCACGGTGTTGCTCACCCCGTTGACCTGGGGGAGGAACGACTCGGTCCACGATCGCGACGCGCATGCCACCAGGGTCACCACCCACCGTGAACGGACCGTCTCGGTGAAGGGTGCACGACACCACGGCCGGTCGAGCGTTCGGGGGCATTAGTTCAACAATCTGTTGAGGATTGTGTTTAGATTCGTGAGGTACGGGCACCTTCGGCCTACATGGCCGCGCCACCCGGCGGGCTCCGGAGCATCGCGGGCGTCCGCTGCCGGACCGCCGCAGACGAGAGAGTAGGGACCACCAGATGTCAGCAATCCTGTTCGGTTCGATCAGCACCGTCGCCGACACGTCCGAGCTGCAGCGACAGGCGTTCAACCAGGCCTTCGAGAGCCACGGGCTCGACTGGCAGTGGGACCAGGACGACTACCGCACGATGCTGGCGACCAGCGGCGGGCGCGGCCGGGTCGAGGCGTACGCCGAGTCCCGCGGTGAGAGCGTGGATGCCGCGGCCGTGCACGAGACCAAGTCGGGGCTGTTCCAGGACAACCTCGCGGCGGCCACGCTCACCCCCCGTGCGGGCGTCCTCGACACCGTGAAGGCAGCGAAGAGCCGGGGCTGGAAGGTCGGCCTGGTCACCACGACCTCGCGGGAGAACATCACGGCGCTTCTGGAGGCGCTCGCCCCGGACATCGAGGCCGACGACTTCGACGTGATCGTCGACGCGACCGACGTCGAGCAGCCGAAGCCCGACCGTGCCGCCTATGCGTTCGCCCTGCAGGCACTGGGTGAGGCACCGGCTGACTGCGTCGCCATCGAGGACAACGTCGGGGGGGTGCAGTCGGCGTCCGCGGCCGGCCTCGCGTGCGTCGCGTTCCCCAACGAGAACACCGCGGAGCACGACTTCGCGGCTGCCGACCGCAGCGTCGCCCGCATCGACCTCGACGAGCTGACGTCGCTCGCGCAGGCGGGCTGATGACCGTCACCGCACGACCCGGGTTCACGGCCACCGACACCACGTTCCACGTGGAGGCCTACGAGAGGATCGACTACTCGATGGTGATCGTGGACGGCGCCTTCGCCCTCGACAGCACCGAGATCGCGGACAGCTACCGCTCCTACGGTCGCTGCCTGATGGTCGTCGACGAGACGGTCTACGGGCTCTACGGCGAGCAGATGCACGGCTACTTCGACCACCACCGGATCGACCTGACGGTGTTCCCGGTCGCGATCCGGGAGACCGACAAGACCCTGCGGACGGTGGAGCGGATCGTCGATGCGTTCGGCGACTTCGGGCTGATCCGCAAGGAGCCCGTGCTGGTGGTGGGCGGCGGCCTGACCACCGACGTGGCCGGCTTCGCCTGCGCCTCGTTCCGCCGGTCGACGAACTACATCCGGGTCCCGACCTCGCTGATCGGGCTGATCGACGCCAGCGTCTCGATCAAGGTGGGGGTCAACCACGGCAAGGCCAAGAACCGGCTCGGCGCCTACCACCCGTCGCAGAAGGTGATCGTCGACTTCGCCTTCCTCCGCACGCTCGCCACCGACCAGATCCGCAACGGCATGGCCGAGCTGATCAAGATCTCCACGGTCGCCAACCGCGAGCTGTTCGAGCTGCTGGAGGAGTACGGCGAGGAGCTGCTGCGCACCCGCTTCGGCTACCTCGACGGCTCACCGGAGCTGCGGGAGGTCGCCCGCCGGGTCACCTACGGCGCGATCGAGACGATGCTCACCCTCGAGGTGCCCAACCTGCACGAGCTCGACCTCGACCGGGTGATCGCCTTCGGTCACACCTGGAGCCCGGTGCTCGAGCTGAGCCCCCCGGACCCCTACTTCCACGGGCACGCGATCAACATCGACATGGCCTACTCGGCCACCATCGCCGAGCAGCGCGGCTACCTCTCCGTCGAGGACCGCGACCGCATCCTCGGGCTGATGAGCCGGCTCGGTCTGACCCTCACCAGCGAGCACTTCACCCCCGACCTGCTGCGGACCGCGACGGAGGCGATCGTCGCGACCCGCGACGGCCTGCTCCGGGCCGCGGTCCCCCGGCCGATCGGCACGTGTGACTTCGTCAACGACCTGGGCATGGACGAGCTCGAGCAGGCGCTGACCATCCATCACAAGGTGTGCCGCGACTTCCCGCGCGCCGGCGACGGTCTGGACATGTTCACCCGATGATCGTCGTGTCCGCTCCCGGCTCCCCGCGGCCCGTCACGCCGACGACCATCCTCGCGAGCGTCCTGGAGGACCTGACCACCCGGCTCGACAACGTCTACGGCCTCGACCCAGCGGTGCGGGCCGACCTGCGCACGGCCCGCGCGCTGGCGAGCGGGCTCGACGACTACCTCAGCCGGTGGACCACCCCCGAGTCGCCCGCGCTGAGCAGGCTCGCCGAGCGGACGACGGCGGAGGACTGGGACCGGCGAGCGGGCGGCGGGTCGCTCGAGCAGGAGATGCTCTCGGGACACGTCGAGGGCCAGACGCTCAAGATGCTGGTCCACGTCACCCGGGCACGGCGGGTCCTGGAGATCGGCATGTTCACCGGCTACTCCGCTCTCGCCATGGCCGAGGCGCTGCCCACCGACGGCGTCGTGGTCGCCTGCGAGATCGACGAGGAGGTCGCCGGCTTCGCCCGCCGCTGCTTCCGGGAGTCCGAGGCCGGGCACCGCATCGAGGTCAGGGTGGGCCCGGCCCTGAGCACGCTGGCCGACCTCTCCGCGTCCGACGAGGAGTTCGACCTGGTGTTCATCGACGCCGACAAGGCGGCGTACGTCGACTACCTGGACGCCGTGCTCGACTCCGGGCTGCTGTCGCCGCACGGTCTGGTCTGCGTGGACAACACCCTGATGCAGGGGCAGCCCTGGGGCGCCGGAGAGACCACGGACAACGGTCGCGCGATCGCCGCCTTCAACGAGGCCGTCGCCGCCGACCCTCGTGTCGAGCAGGTGATCGTCCCGCTGCGCGACGGCCTCACCCTGATCCGCCGATCCGAAGGAGCCCCCCGTGCACCATGAGGTCCGCCACCCGATCGGCGTGCAGGTCACCGACCTCGACCTGCTCCACCTCGGGGCCGCCGACGTCCGCGAGGTCGAGCACCTGCTCGCCGACCACGGGGTCGCGGTCCTGCCGGACCAGAGCGTGGACGACACCGCGTTCCTGGACTTCCTGGGCCGATTCGGCGACCTGACCTTCTCGGTCGGGGAGGCCCGGTTGGCAGGGTTCCCCGACCTCAACGTGATCAGCAACGTCGGTCGCACCCGGACGCCTCGCAGCGTGTTCCACGTGGACACCAGCTATGTGCGCAACCCGCCCGCCTACACGGCTCTGCGCGCCGTGGAGATCCCCGAGCGGGGCGGCGAGACCCTGTTCACCAATCAGTACGACGCCTTCGACACCCTCCCGCCCGCGCTCCGCGAGCGGCTCGAGGGCCGCACCATGAGGCACGTCGTGACGGGCCTCGAGCTCGGGGATGACGACGAGTCCGAGGCGGATCACCCGGTCTTCCGCCGGCACCCGGTCTCCGGGCGCACCGCGCTCTACCTGTCCACCCCGGAGCGCTGCGTGTCGATCAGCGGCCTGGACCAGGCCGAGTCCCGGGACACCATCGAGCGCCTCTACGCCCACTCGACGACCGAGGAGAACACCTTCCGGCACACCTGGTCCCCCGGTGACGTGGTGATCTGGGACAACCGCTGCGTCCTGCATCGCGCCGACCACGCCGACGTCGTCGGCGACCGGGTGATGCACCGCGGCATGGTGACCGCCCGTGCCGTCGCCTAGCCGGCGGCTCCGCGTCGTGCCCAAGACGGTGGGGACGCTCGCGCTCCTGCAGGCGGCGCTGCCGCTGAACCTGGCCCTGACCGGAGCGGCCCTGCTCCGGTCGCGGGTCGTGGGGACCACCCCTCGGCGCACGGCGGCCCACCCGCGGACGGTCCTGGTCAGCGGGGGCAAGATGACCAAGGCCCTGCAGCTGGCCCGGTCCTTCCACGCCGCGGGCCACCGGGTGGTCCTGGTCGAGTCCGGCAAGTATCGGCTGACCGGGCACCGGTTCTCGCGGTCCGTGGACCGCTTCCACACGGTCCCCCGCCCGGACGCGGACGACTACGCGCAGGCCTTGCTCGCGATCGTGCGGGCCGAGGGCGTCGATGTCTACGTGCCGGTGTGCAGCCCGGCGGCCAGCTACTACGACGCCCTGGCCGAGCCCGTGCTGGCGCCCTACTGCGAGGTCCTGCACTGCGACGCCGACCTGGTGCGCACCCTCGACGACAAGCACGCGTTCACGGCCCTGGCTGCGTCCCTGGGGCTGCCGGTGCCGGACGCCCACCGCGTCTCGGCGCCCGAGCAGGTCGAGGACTTCGACTTCGCGGGGGGTGCGGGCCCCTACATCCTCAAGAGCCTCGCCTACGACCCGGTGCACCGCCTCGACCTGACCCCGCTGCCCCGGCCCACCCCGGCCGGGACGGCGGCGTTCGCCCGCTCCAAGCCGATCTCTCGGGACAACCCCTGGATCATGCAGGAGCTCGTGCAGGGCCAGGAGTACTGCACCCACAGCACCGTCCGGGACGGCAGGGTGGTGGTCTACGGCTGCTGCGAGTCCTCGGCGTTCCAGATCAACTACGAGATGGTCGACAAGCCCGAGATCGAGGCGTGGGTCAGGGGCTTCGTCGAGCCGCTGAAGCTCACCGGCCAGGTCAGCTTCGACTTCATCGAGGCCGAGGACGGTCGCGTGCTGCCCATCGAGTGCAACCCGCGCACCCACTCGGCCATCACGATGTTCCACGACCATCCCGGGCTCGCCGCGGCGTACCTCGAGCACGACGCACCGGCCGTCACCCCGCTCGCGGGCAGCCGGCCGACGTACTGGATCTACCACGAGGTGTGGCGGCTGCTGAGCGAGCCGCACCGGATGGCCCGGGCCCGGGTGATCCTGCGCGGCACAGATGCCGTCTTCGACTGGGACGACCCGCTGCCGTTCCTGGTGCTGCACCACGTGCAGATGCCGTGGCTGCTGCTCCGGAGCCTGTTCAGGCTCCGGGACTGGATCCGGGTCGACTTCAACATCGGCAAGCTCGTCGAGGCGGGCGGGGACTGAGATGACCCTGCGCGTCCTGCACCTGGTCGGCTCCGCCGTCAGCGACTTCCTGTGCGACCTGTCCCGGCTGTATGCCGAGGACTGCCTGCGCGCGACCGCCGACGCCGACCGCTACGAGTTCCACATCGCCTACGTGACACCGGATGGCCGATGGCGCTTCCCCACCGACCTCGGCCCGACGGCGATCCGGGCCGCCACCCCGATGCCGCCGGGCCGGGCCGTCGAGCACCTGACGGGGCTGGGCGTCGACGTGGTGGTGCCGCAGATGTTCTGCCCGCCCGGTATGACGTCCTACCGGGCCCTGTTCGACGTCCTCGCCATCCCCTACGTCGGCAACACCCCCGACGTGATGGCGATGGGAACCCACAAGGCCAGGGCGCGGGCGGTCGTCGCCGCGGCCGGGGTCCCGGTGCCCCCCGGCGAGACGCTCCGGCCGGGCCAGCGGCCCAGCGTTCCTCCTCCGGCCGTGGTCAAGCCGGTGGACGGCGACAACTCGCTCGGGGTGGGCCTGGTGCGCGATGAGCGCGACTTCGACGCCGCCCTGGCGACCGCCTTCGCGGACTCCGCGGAGGCGCTCGTGGAGGCCTATGTCGAGCTGGGACGCGAGGTGCGGTGCGGGGTGCTCGAGCGCGACGGCGAGCTTCTCTGCCTCCCGCTCGAGGAGTACGACGTCGACGCCGTCACCAAGCCGATCCGGAGCCATGAGGACAAGGTGCGACGTGACGAGCGGGGCGAGCTGAACCTCGTCGCCAAGGACGCGACGCGCGCCTGGCTCGTGGATCCCGGTGACCCGGTGACCCAGCGGGTCTGGGACCTCGCGAAGCGGTGCCACGTGGCGCTGGGCTGCAGGCACTACAGCCTGTTCGACTTCCGGATCGACCCCAGCGGTCAGCCGTGGTTCCTGGAGGCCGGCCTCTACTGCTCGTTCGCGGAGAAGAGCGTGGTCGCGGTGATGGCACGGGCGGCCGGCATCCCGCTGGCCGAGCTGTTCGACACCATGCTGCAGGAGGCCCTGGTCCGCTGAGCGCCCGGGCGAGCGTCAGGCCTGCAGGCCGTCCCACGACCAGCGCGGCACGCGCAGGCCGTCCGGAACGTCGTCGGCGGAGCGATGGTGCTCTGCCATGCTGACCGTCGTGGCCCAGGCGAAGTAGTCGTGCAGCACGGCTCGGACCGGTGCGTCGGCAGGCAGGGCGACATCGGTCATCGCCTGGTCGAAGCAGGAGATCGCCCGGCGGTCCATCTCCTCGTGCACGCCGTTGCCGCTGTGCATCCGCACCACCGACGACTCGTCGCCACAGGTGTCCGAGTAGGACGCCGGGCCGCCGAGCGCCTCGGCCCAGTAGGCGGCCAGCCGCCGCGTGTGGTCGGGGTGGAAGCCGTGGCTGAAGGCGTGGCTGACCACCTCGTCATCCAGCACGCGGGCGTGCCACGCCGCGGCCAGCCGGAGCAGGCCCTCGTCGCGGCCTGCGGCGTCGTACACCGTCTGCATAGGCCCCATGATGACACCGGTCGTCTGCTTGGGTGGGTCCATGGAGTCCCCCGGAGCAGACCACGACGACGGGCACGACGGCGAGCCCCACGGCTCGGGGATGGCGAGCCGGCTGAACTGGCTGCGCGCCGGCGTGCTGGGTGCCAATGACGGGATCGTCTCGACGGCCGGTCTGGTCGTGGCCGTCGCCGGCGCCACCTCGGCACGGGGCGCCATCTTCACCGCCGGGATAGCGGGGCTCGTCGCCGGCGCCGTCTCGATGGCGCTGGGCGAGTACATCTCGGTGAGCAGCCAGCGCGACAGCGAGGCGTCCCAGCTGCGCGAGGAGCGCCGGGAGCTCGAGGACACCCCCGAGCTCGAGCTCGAGGAGCTGGTTCTGCTCTACCGTCGCAAGGGCCTGTCGGCCGGGACGGCGCGGAACGTCGCGGTGGAGCTGACCGCCCACGACGCGCTGGCCGCTCACGCCGACATCGAGCTCCGTCTGGACCCGGATGCCCTGACCAACCCGATGCACGCCGCAGCGGCGTCGGCGCTCTCGTTCGTCATGGGCGCCGCCCTTCCGCTGCTGGCGATCCTGCTCCCTCCCGCGGCGTGGCGCATCCCGGTCACCGTCGTCGCCGTGCTGGTCGCGCTCGCGGTCGCCGGGACGATCAGCGCCCGCATCGGTGGCAGCAGCGTGCGGCTCGCCGTCGTGCGGGTCGTCGTCGGTGGCGCTGCCGGACTCGCCCTGACCTACGCGATCGGTCGACTCTTCGGGACCGCCATCGGGTGAGCGGACGGCTCCACCGCCCGGTCCGACCGACGTCGGTCAGGCGGGCGCGGCCACGACGGGGGGACGCGCCAGGTCGCGCTCGATGAGCACGCTGATCACGTCACCTCGACTGGGCCTGCCGAGGAGGAAGCCCTGCCCCAGCACGCCGCGGTCGGAGAGGTAGTCCAGCTGCTCCTGGGTCTCGATCCCCTCCGCGATGCAGCTCAGCCCGAAGTTCCGGGCCAGCCCGATCACCCCTGCCACGATGCTGACCGCGTCGTGGTCACGCGGGATCCCCTGGACGAACGAGCTGTCGATCTTGATCGTCGAGGCGGGCAGGTCCCGCAGGTAGGTCAAGGAGGCGTAGCCCGTGCCGAAGTCGTCGATGGCCAGCTTGACCCCGGCGTCCCGCAGGTCGCCCAGCTTCTCGATGCCGACCGAGTCGGACTCGAGCAGCACCGACTCGGTGAGCTCGAGGGTGAGCGACGTGGGCGGGATGCCCGCGCCGGTGATCGCCGCGACGACGTCCGGGACGAAGTCGTGGCGTCCGAGCTGGACGGCGGACACGTTCACCGCCACGGGCAGCCAGATGCCGTGCTCGGTGTGCCAGCGAGCGGACTGTGCCATCGCGGCGCGAAGGATCCGCCGGCCGATCTCGACGATCTGCCCGGCCTCCTCGGCCACCGGGACGAGCTCGAGCGGAGGGATCGGGCAACCCTGGTCGTCGTCCACCCGCAGCAGGGCCTCCACGCCCACCAGCCGGCGGGAGGCGAGGTCGACGATCGGCTGGTAGGCCAGGTTGATCTCGTCGTGCGCCAGCGCGTCCCGGATCAGCCGCTCCATCCGGTGTCGGCTCTGCTGGGCCTCCCGCATGGCGGCCGACGCGAAGGAGATGGTGTCGGCGCCCTCGAGTGCCGCGCGGTGGGCAGCCTCCTCGGCGTCCTGGATGAACCGGCCGACCTGGTCGGTCCCGGACGTCGCAGCCTGCGCCGCGCTGATGCCGATGCTGGCACGCAGGGCCGGGGCGATGCCGGAGGCCGCGAAGGTCGCCTTCAGCTCCTCGAGGAGCCGACGGGCCAGACCCTCCGCCTCGTTGACGCCACCGGGCACGAGTGCCGCGAACAGGCCGGGCTGCAGGTGGGCCACATGGGTCCCGTCGTCGAGAACCGCGGTCAGACGCCCGGCGACGTCCGCCAGCACGTGGTCGGCGGCGGCATAGCCGTCCCGGTCTATGACCACCCGGAGACCGTCGACGAGGAGCACGATCATCGCTGCGTCGGTGTCTGCTTCGGGGCCGGCCCGTGGCCCGGCGAGCACACCACGGACGTGGTCGGCGAACAGGGCCCGGTTCGGCAGCCCGGAGACGGGGTCGTGGGAGGACTGGTGGGCCAGGGCTGCCTGCAGGTTCTTCAGGTCCTGGATGTTCTCCATCCGCACCATCACGAGCCCGGTGTCGGTGTCGTGGCCCACCGCGACGAGGGAGAGCAGGCCCCACACGGGGCCTCCCGTCGCAGTCATGCAGCGGACCTCCACCCGCGTCAGCGAGACGCCCGTCGCCCTCACCTCGGCGAGACCGGCGAGCGACGCACGCCGGTCGGCCGGGTCGAGCAGCGAGGCGAACGGCCGCCCCACCAGCGTGGAGGGAGAGCCGCCCAGGAGGCGGCACAGCGCCGGGTTGACCTCCACCACCGTGTCGTCGGACTCCACGATCGCTCCTGCGGTGGGACTCGACTCGAAGGCTGCTCGCACGTGCGCCCGGCTCAGGGTGAGCTCGCTTTCCGCCTCGCTGAGCGCGGTCCTGCTCGCTGCCGGGGTCCCGACATCGCGATAGAGCGCGTGGAACCGGCGATCACCGGTCGACGACGATGACATCCAGACGGTCGGCTCGACGACGAGCGCGGTGCCGTCCCGGCGCATCGCCGGCAGCTCCCGGGACTCTCCGGCGGCCCAGGGGTCGCGCCCGGCGCTCACCCGCGCGACCAGCTCGTCGTGGGACCCTCGCCGCTGCTCCGGGATCACCAGCAGGGCCAGGTCGCGTCCGATCGCCTCGTCCGCGTCGTAGCCGAACAGGGCGGTGGCCGCCGCGTTCCAGTCGACGACCCGCCCGGTCCGGTCGAGACTGACGAAGGCGTCGGCGGTGGTGTCCACGATCTCCCGCAGGGCCCGCTCGGCGACCGAGCGGCCGGTGTCCGCGGCGAGCCGGCCGGCGAGGTCCTCCAGCAGCGCCAGGACCCGGGGCGAGCCGCCGTCCGACGGCGTGGTCCTGCCGACGGTGGCACGCACATGCACCTTGCGGCCGGTGGCGTGCCGCAGCACGCGGGTGGTCTCGAAGAAGAAGCGCCGGTCGGTCGGGGGGTCCCCGGTCTCGGCGTCCAGCGCCTCTGGATGGTCGTGGTGCGCCAGGGTGGACGCCGAGACCCCCACCAGCTGGCTGCGGGCGTAGCCGAGCATCCGGCAGGCCGCCGGGTTCACGTCCACGATGACGCCGGCCGCGTCCGCCTCCAGGAACCCCGTCTCCCCACGCTCGATGAGCTGGTCCAGCGTGTGCTGCCGCGGCCGGTCGGCGGAGCCGGCGCCGATTCCCGCGTCGGCGGCGACGGCCCTCAGGGCGGTGGCTCGCAGCTCGAGCTGTGCGCTCACCTGCTCGGCGAGGACCAGGATCATCGCCTCCTGGTAGGGACTCACCTTCCTCGGCTCTGCGTCCATGACGCACAGCGCTCCGAAGGCATAGCCCGCGGCGCTCACCAACGGCGCGCCGGCATAGAAGCGGATGTGCGGAGCTCCGGTCACCAGCGGGCTGTCGGCGAACCGCGGGTCCTGTCTCGCGTCCTCGACCACCATCAGGCCGCGCCCCCGGATGGTGTGGTCGCAGAACGCGAGCGCGCGTGGTGTCCGGGACGTCCCGCCGATGGAGGAGGACATCACCCACTGGGTGGTGGCACCCACCATCATGATCGAGGCGTCGGCCACCTCGAACACCCGGCTCGCCAGGGTCGTGAAGTCCTCGAGCCATGCGGTGCCGAGAGCCGCGAGACCGTCGAGGCTGCGCAGCGCGCGCAGTCGCTCCCGCTCGGCGTACCGCCGCACAGTGACCTGGTCACGGCAGGAGCGCTGCTGCTCCCGTGCCGGCTCAGCTTGCCTCATCACGCCTCCGACGGACGAGCACCACGGCGCCGAGCCCGAGCCCGAGAAGCACCACGCCGGCGGTGCCACCCAGCCAGGCGGTCCTGCTGCTCGACGACCCGCCCACCGACGTCCCTGCCGCGGCGGCCCTCGCGGCGGCGCCGGCCGGGAGCTGGTCGGAGTGCGTCGCGCAGACGATCGGAGCCTGCTTCTCCGAGACCGCGGCGCACGCCACGCTGGCGAGCCGCAGGAGCTCGCCGGGGGTCCGGGAGACCGTCATCGTGGTGTGCATGGTCCGGTGGCCGGCGGGTGCGAGGCTCACGTGCCAGAGCACCCCCGCCTTGTCGGTGATCCCCTTCGCGTCGGCCGCCCTGACCCGCAGGCCGGCGGGCGTCGTCTGGCTGACCCGCAGGCCGGTGACCCGGGTGGCTCCGAGGTTCTCGACCCGGACCGTGTAGCGCAACGTGTCCCCGGCCGCGGCCGACGACCTGCCGTTGTCGATCGCGATGCTCAGCTGCGGCGCCGGGGCCTTCGCGTCGCTCGCGACAGCAGCGGAGGGGAGCAGCGTGACAGCCACGAGGCCGAGGAAGACGCCGGCCACGGCAGACGTCAGGGCCGTCAGGCGGCCGCGGGTGGCGGGGTGCAGGTCGGTGGGCATGGCTCTCCTCTATTGCGCGGTGGCGATGTAGTCCAACGTGCTCGTGTAGCGGTCCGGCAGGACGTTGGGGAGCTGCAGCCGGAAGTCGTTGCTCACGGCGTCCCCACCGAGCGCCGAGGCGAGGTCCTGCTGGTGCACGGAGACCGCGACGTCGGGTGAGAGCGCGTGCCAGGTGCTCGTGCCGGTCTCGCGCACCTGGAGCAGCTCCACCGGGATGGTGTCGGTGTTGCCCGGCGTCGCACCTGTCATCGAGGCGGTCGCCGGCAGCACGCTCACGCCGTAGCCTCCCGCGCTGTTGGTCGTCACGGTCATCCTCACTGCTCCGACGGAGCTCGCGATGGCGTGCGGGACCCCGCTGAGGGTGAACGATCCGGTCAGGCCGCTCAGCTCGAGCGTGCGTGGGGCGACGGGGGTCGCCGTCGCGCAGCCGACGGCCGGGCCGCCGGCCGCAGGACAGGTGCTGCCGGCCGAGGACGAGACGACCCGGTTGGTCAGCAGGGCGTCTCCGCTGTCTACCACCGGCGTGGTGACCGAGTAGCCGATCGTCACCGTGGCGCCCCTCGGCAGGGCGCCGGTCCAGGTGAGGGTCCCGGCGGCATAGCCGACCACACCGGAGCTCGCCACCGCGTCGTTGTCGTACGTCGCATCGTCCAGCAGCCCTGCGAGCGAGTCGCTCAACGTGGCCGCGCTGTAGTCGGCCTGTCCTGCGTTGGTCGCCGAGATGGTGTAGCCGAGGGTTCCTCCGGCGACCACCTCGCTGGCATCCGGAGTCTTGGTGACGACCAGGGCCGGGACCAGGACGGACACCGAGGTCGTGCAGTGGGACTCCGAGCCGGTCACGCAGTCGGAGCCGGGCGAGTCCGACAGCACGGCGTTCGTCAGGGTGCGGTCGCCGGTCGCGGGGAGGTCGGTGGTGACCGTGTAGGTGATGGTCGCGGTCGCCCCGAGCGCCAGCCCGCCGCTCCAGGTCAGGGTGCCGGCGGCGTACGCGACCGTGCCGCTGGTGGCACTCGCTCCCGCGAACGTCGCGTCGTCGAGGACGCCGACGAGCGAGTCGGTCACCGTCGCGGGCGCATAGGCGGTCTGGCCGGTGTTGGCCACCGTCACCGTGTAGTGCACCGCACTGCCGGCCACGACGGTGGCGGTGTCGGCGGTCTTGGTGATGCTCAGCGCGGGCACCAGCACGTCCACGTCGGCCGAGCACGCGGCGACCGGGGCGTCCGGCGGGCAGCTGCTGCCGGCCGCGGTGGAGGTCGCGGTGTTGACCAGGAGCTTGTCGCCTGTGTCGGGGTCGTGGACGGTCACCGAGTAGGTGATCGACGCACTCGCACCGACGGCGAGGGCACCCGTCCAGGTGAGGACCGGCGCTGCGAAGCTCAGGGTGCCGCCGCCGACGGCCACCGC
>JBDTXF010000011.1:0-16774 GCA_040006355.1 Nocardioidaceae bacterium
TTCCGCCCGAGCCGCACGCCGACCTTCGACTTCGGCGCACCCGCCCTCGACGCCTCCTCCGCGACGCACACCCTCTCCGGCGACACCGACTCCTACGCCCTGGCCACCACCGCCGCGCTGCCGCCCCGGGTCGCCGGCCTGGTCTACAGCCTCTCGGGGCCGGCCCGCTTCCGCGGCGTGCCCGGCGACGGGTGCCAGGTGTCCGAGGGCGCCTCCACGCTGACCTGCCCGACCGTCCAGGACGGCGACCGGGTCATCCTGCCCCTGGCGGCGACCGGCCTCACCGGCACCACCGCGGTCACCGTCACCGCCGACCCCCGCGACGCGTTCAGCGACCCGACGCCCGGAGACCACACGGCCTCCCTCGACCTGGCGCCGGGTGCCGAGCTCGGGCTGGACCTGTCGGTGTTCTCCGCGAACCCGGACCGCAACGGGCTCGTCGTCCTCACCGGCCGGCTGAGCGGGGTCCGCACCGGGCTCACCCACGTGGTCTACACGGTCTCGTCCGGCGCCACGTTCGCGGTGAGCGGCAACCCCTCGTGCCGCCCGGACGGCGCGACGATGACCTGCCTGAACGCCACCGAGGGCCAGGTCGCCCTCACCCTGAGGGCGGACGACCGCAACCTCGCGACCTCGGTCACGGTCTCCGTCGCCCCGGTCGTCCCCTTCGAGGCCGTCGGGACCGGTCACGCCGTCCGCGTCATCCTCCCCGGCCGCGCCCTGCACGACTTCTCCTGGACCGGCCTGCACGAGACCGCGCACACCCTGCAGTCCGGCGACACCGACCGCTACACCGTGACCGGGACCCTCGGCGACCTGCCCGCGGGCACCACGAGCGTGGACCTCACCCTCACCGACGGCGGCTCCTTCGCACCGGACCAGCCGGACCCGCACTGCGCGCTCCCGACCTCCCCGGCCACCGGCAGCGAGGTGCACTGCACCGGGGTCACGGCAGGAGGCGAGGTGGCCCTCGACGTGCTGTCCACCGTCCCCTCCACACACGCGGCCACGGTCGTGCTCCAGCCCACCGAGCCCTTCGACGACCCGGACCTGACCAACAACCAGCAGACCGTCAGCGGCTTGCGACCGGGCACCGACCTGGTGCTGGACCCGGCCGCACTCGGCTCGCTGCACCAGGGAGCGGGCGGCACCTACGCCCTCTCGCTGACCGTGCGGGGCGTCCGCTCCGGCGTGGAGAGCGTCGGTCTCGCGCTCTCGCACGGCCTGGCCTTCGTCGTCACCAGCACACCCGGCTGCGCGGTGACCGGGGCCGGCCTCACCTGCACCGGCCTCGCCTCCGGTGACCGGGTCGCCGGCACCGTGACGTCGGCGACGCCCACCCGGGCCACCGCCCTCACGCTCTCGGCCACACCCGGCGGCGACTTCGTCGACCTCGGCGCCGGGCACGACGCGACCGCCACCCTGGTGCCGTCCTACGGCTTCGCGCTGGGTGACCTGCGCCAGACCGGCCACACCCTGACCGGCGACACCGACCACTACACGCTGTCCAGCGCCCTGCCTGCCCTGCCCGCCGGCCTCGACGCCCTCACCTTCGAGCTCACCGGGGGCGGCGGGTTCGCCGCCGACCAGGCCACCGACTGCACCCGCACCGACCTCTCCCGCGTCCGGTGCACCGGACTCGCCGACCGCGGCGACGTGTCCTTCCGCGTCGACTCCGCCAGCACCGCGGCGCACGTCGCCGGCATCCGTCTGGTGGTGCCGGACGGCTACGACGACCCGGATGCCTCCGACAACGCGCGCACGGTCGCCCTCACCCCCGGTGTCGACCTGCGGCTGGGCGCGCTCACGCCGGCCGACCCGGTGCCGGGCAGCGGCGGCGCCTATCAGGTGGAGGGCGTGCTCAGGGGAGTGCGCAGCGGACCGGTCACCTTCACGGTCTCCGGCGCCGCGACCGTCACCGACAGCACCTGCACGCTCACCGGCCAGACCAGCGTCTCCTGCGCCCACCCGAGGGACGGCCAGTCGGTCGGCTTCACGCTCAGGCCGACCAAGGCGGCCGACCGGACGGCGGTGTCGGTCCGCGCCGACGCCTCGCCACCGCTCGTCGAGCTGGCACCGGAGAACAACACGGCCACCGCCATCCTCGCGCCCGACGTCACGCTCGACTCGGTGGTCGTGCGCGGCCATCGCACCGGCCAGGCGCTCGTCCGCGCCCAGGTCTCCGGCGTGCCTCCCGGCGTCGGCACCGTGCGCATCCGGCTCTCCGGGACTGGGGTGGGCACCGACCCCGGTCAGGTGCATCTCACCGACGGGGTCGACGGCGCGGACGGCCAGGGCGTCGTCGGCTGCTACACGAGCGACGCGACGGGCCGAGCCGTCACCGACGGCACCTACGCCACGTGCACGGCGGTGGCGTCCGCCCCGTCCGGAGGCTTCTACATCGACATGCGCGTGGCCCGTCCGACCGGCGCGTCCACCCGGGTCACCTTCACGGTGCTGCCGGTCGGCGTCGACGAGGGCGCCCACGGGCAGAACAACTCACGTGACCTGACGATCGGCTGATGCGTAGACTCCTGCTCACTGCGGTGACGGAGACGAGTAGCCGCCGACCCACGGAGCACAGAGAGCCGCCCGGCTGCTGAGAGGGCGGAGTCCGTCCCGGCGACGAAGACACTCCCGAGCAGGTCTTCACCAATGAGGTCGCGCCTGCACCGGGCGCGTCGAAGGTGTGGTGGCACAGCGAGCTCCCCCCGTCGCCCACACCTCCTGGGGTCCTACCAGGAGGTGAAGCACATGCAACGCACACTCGCCCGCGAGCTGCCCGGGGTCCCGGACGGCTCCACCGTCGACCTCCGTGGCTGGGTGCACCGGCGCCGTCGGCTGTCCCACGTCACGTTCCTCGTCGTCCGCGACCGCACCGGGCTCGTCCAGGTGGTGGTCAAGGATCCGGCGACGCGCACCCAGGTGGAGGCGTACGGCGAGGAGACGGTCGTCGCGCTGACCGGCACCCGCACGACCAACCCGGCAGCACCCGGAGGCGTCGAGGTCGTCGACCCCGTCCTCGAGGTGCTCGGCGAGCCGGCCGGGACACCGCCGGTGGAGCTCTGGCGCCCGACGCTGACCGCTGCTCTGCCGACCCTGCTCGACCATGCCGCCGTGACCCTGCGGCACCCGCGTCGCCAGGCGGCGTGGCAGGTCGCGGCAGCCAGCCTGCAGGGCTTCCGCGCCGCGCTGGGCGGCGAGGGCTTCACCGAGGTGACGACCCCGAAGCTGGTGGGCACCAGCACCGAGTCGGGGGCGAACGTCTTCCCCGTGGACTACTTCGGGCAGCCGGCCTTCCTCGCGCAGTCCCCGCAGCTCTACAAGCAGATGCTGGTGGGAGTGTTCGAGCGGGTCCTCGAGGTCGGGCCGGTGTTCCGCGCCGAGCCGCACGACACGGTGCGGCACCTTGCGGAGTACGTCTCGCTCGATGCCGAGATGGGGTTCGTGCGCGACCACCGCGACGTGCTGGCCATGCTGCGCACCGCGCTGGCAGGGATGGTCCGGTCGGTCGCGACGACGGCCTCCGAGGCGGTCGCGCTGCTCGACGTGCGACTGCCCGTCGTACCGGAGGAGATCCCGGTCGTGCACTTCACCGAGGCGCTCCGGATCGCCGGCGCACCCGACGACGAGCCCGACCTGGCCCCCGAACACGAGCGCGCGATCGGTGCCTGGGCACAGCGGGAGCACGGCAGCGACCTGGTCGCGGTGGAGGGCTACCCGATGCGCAAGCGGCCGTTCTACACGCACCCGCAGCCCGGCGACCCGCAGTGGTCGAACTCCTTCGACCTGCTGTTCCGCGGGCTCGAGCTGACCACCGGCGGGCAGCGCCTGCACCGCCTCGCCGACTACCGCGCCGCCCTCGCGGCCGCCGGCCAGGACGAGGCGCCACTGGCGGGCTACCTGGAGGCGTTCCGACACGGCATGCCGCCGCACGGAGGCTTCGCGATCGGGCTCGAGCGGTGGGTCGCCCGGCTGGTGGGCGCGGCCAACGTCCGCGAGGTGACGCTGTTCCCGCGCGACCTGCACCGGCTGGCGCCGTAGAACCAGGGACGCGTGACGAGCCGCGAATGGGGTATGAAGGCTCCATGACTCTGATCCGGCGCGTCGCGCGTCCCTTGCTCGCTTCCACGTTCGTCTACGGCGGCATCCAGGCCCTCCGCAACGCCCCCGCGCTCGCCGAGGCGTCGAAGCCGGTCAACGACGAGATCCGTGACCTCGCGGCCAAGGTGGCTCCCCAGGTGAACGTGCCGAGCGACGACAAGACCATGGTCCGCATCAACGCGGGCATCCACATCGTCGCCGGGCTCGGCCTCGCGACCGGCCGGGCCCCCCGGCTGTGCTCCCTCGCGCTCGCCGGCACGGTGGTGCCGACCACGCTCGCGGGCCACCCGTTCTGGGAGGAGAAGGACAAGGACAAGCGCACCGCGCAGACCACCCAGTTCTTCAAGAACGTCTCGATGTTCGGCGGGCTCGTGCTGGCCGGCCTGGACACCGACGGCAAGCCGGGAGTCAGCTGGCGCACCCGCAACGCCATCGGCTCGGCCAAGCGCGAGGCCAAGCACCTGCGTCGCGGCGCGAAGCTCACCGCCAAGAGCGTCACCTCCTGATTCCCCTGCCGGGCCGATACGCTTCGGCTCGATGAACGAGTCCAGCCCGCACCACGAGGACCCCTGGCCCGCACCGCACCCGTCCGGTCCGGTGCGGGCCGTCGTGCATCTGCCCGGCTCCAAGTCGATCACCAACCGCGCGCTGGTGCTCGCCGCGCTGTCGGACGGCCCCAGCGTGGTCCGCCGGGCCCTGCACTCCCGCGACACCCGGCTGATGGCCGAGGCGCTCGAGGAGCTCGGTGTCGGGGTGGACACCAGCGGGGACGACTGGACGGTCACCCCCGGCCAGCTGCGCGGACGCGAGACGATCGACTGCGGCCTGGCGGGCACGGTGATGAGGTTCGTGCCTCCGCTGGCTGCGCTGGCCGACGGCCCGGTCGTCTTCGACGGGGACCCGCACGCCCGGCTGCGGCCGATGCACGAGGTGCTCCAGGGTCTGCGTGACCTCGGAGTCGACGTCGAGGACGAGGGCCGGGGCTCCCTGCCGTTCACGATCATCGGCACCGGCACGGTGCGAGGCGGACCGGTCACCATCGACGCATCTGCGTCCAGCCAGTTCGTCTCGGCGCTGCTGCTCGCCGGCGCACGGTACGACGAGGGCGTGGACGTCCGCCACGACGGCCTGCCGGTGCCGTCGCTCCCCCACGTCGCGATGACCGTCGAGCAGCTGCGGCTGCACGGCGTCGAGGTCGACGACTCGGACGCCGACCGGTGGCGCGTGCTGCCCTCGGTGGTCCGAGCGGTCGACGTGGACGTCGAGCCGGACCTGTCCAGCGCGGCACCGTTCATCGCCGCCGCGCTGGTCACCGGTGGCCGGGTGGTGGTGCCCGGCTGGCCGTCGGCCACCACGCAGGCCGGTGACGCGCTGCGTGAGATCGTGACCCTGATGGGAGGAACCGCCGAGCTTGGGGACGAGGGGCTGGTCGTGACCGGCACGGGCGCCCTGCGGGGTCTTGACTACGACCTGCACGACGTCGGTGAGCTGACGCCCGCCGTCGCGGCCCTCTGCCTGTTCGCCACGACCCCCTCCCACCTGCACGGGGTCGCACACATCCGCGGTCACGAGACCGACCGGATCACCGCCCTGGCCAACGAGTTCAACACCATGGGCGGCCATGTCACCGAGACCGAGGACGGCCTGACGATCCGGCCCACGCACCTCAACGGCGGACGGTTCCGGACCTACGCCGACCACCGGATCGCCCACGCCGGGGTGATCATCGGCCTCGGGGTCCCGGGGGTCCTGGTCGAGGACATCGCGACCACCTCGAAGACCTTCCCCGACTTCCCCGGCGCCTGGTCGGCACTGGTCGCCGCGGACGGCTGAGGGTGCCCCGCTACGACGAGTTCGACGTCGAGTCCTACGACCGTCCCCGCCGGCACACCCGGCCCCGCACGAAGGACCGCCCGAGCTACGACGACGCCGTGCCGGGCCGGGTGGTCACCGTGGACCGAGGGCGCTACACGACCCTGGTCGCGGGCGTCACCGTCACCGCGATGAAGTCCCGTCCGCTGGGGCGCAAGGGGGTGGTGGTCGGCGACGAGGTGCGCCTGGTGGGCGACGTCAGTGGCGACGAGGGGTCGCTGGCGCGGATCGTGCAGGTCGACGAGCGTCGGACGGTGCTGCGCCGTACAGCCGACGACGACGATCCCGTCGAGCGGGTGATCGTGGCCAACGCCGACCAGCTCGTCGTGGTCGCGGCGCTCGCCGACCCTCAGCCACGCCCGCGGCTGATCGACCGGGCCCTGGTGGCGGCGTACGACGCCGGGCTGGAGCCGCTGCTGTGCATGACGAAGCCGGACCTGGCCGACCCGGAGACGCTGGTCTCGATCTACCGCCCGCTGGGGGTGCCCTACGTCGTCACCCGCCGGGGGGCGGACCTCGGGGAGCTGCGCCGGCGACTGGACGGCAAGACCAGTGTGCTGATCGGGCACAGCGGGGTGGGCAAGTCGACGCTGGTCAACGCGCTGGTCCCCGGCAGCCACCGGGCGATCGGCCACGTCAACGCCGTCACCGGCCGCGGCCGGCACACCTCGACCTCGGCGCTGATGCTGCCCCTGCCGCCCGCGTCCGGGGCCGACGGCTCGGGTGGCACCGGAGGCTGGATCGTGGACACGCCGGGCATCCGGTCCTTCGGGCTCGCGCACGTCCAGCCCGGCCAGCTGATCGGGGCGTTCCCCGACCTCGAGGAGCTCACCGACAGCTGCCCGCGCGGCTGCACCCACGGCGAGGGTGAGCCGGAGTGCGGGCTCGACGAGGCGGTGGCCGACGGCCGCACCGACGCCGGGCGGGTGGACTCGTTCCGGCGGCTGTTGGCCAGCCGCGACGCGCCGGTGGACTAGGACGGCCGGGCGCCGGTGGACTAGGACGGCCGGGCGCCGGGCGACCTACTGTCCCCAGAGGGCGCGTGCACCCGAGTCACCGGTGAGGACCACCTGGACCAGGACCGCGACGGCCACCACGACCAGCAGCACCGGCAGCACCCGGTCCGCGTAGGCGACCCGCTTCGCCACCGCGCCCTTGCCGCTGGCCAGCCCCGACGTGCCGGGCAGCAGGATCGCCGAGGCCACGATCACCACCGCCATCACGATGGTCATCTTGGCCAGCAGGTCACCGCGGGCCTGGTGCGTGTGGACCAGCTGCTCGAGGTGTCGGCTCGTCGCCAGCGAGCGACCCGAGGTGGTCGCGAGGAAGGCGAGAGCGACACACGCGACCGACGCCACCGCCGTCGGCCAGCGGCTCAGCCAGCGCCACCTCGGCAGCACCCCGAGCGCGATGCCGAGCAGCGCGGTGAGCGGGATCAGCACCACCGCCGCGTGCACGACCAGCGGGTGAAGCGGCAGCCCGGAGATCTCCATGGACCGACCCTAGGCGCGTCGGACCGAGCTTGAATGGTCAACGGACAACTCTTCGCAACCTCTCAGGCTGCTCCGGCGTGGACACGTCTGGCCGCGAACGGCCGGCAGGGGGCTTAGCCTGAGGCCCATGCCGACCACCTTCACCGACGACCTGCGGCTGGCACACATCCTGGCCGACGACGCCGACTCGCTGTCCTCGAGCCGTTTCAAGGCGCTCGACCTGCATGTCGTCAACAAGCCGGACCTCACCCCCGTCACCGACGCCGACAAGTCCGTCGAGGAGGGCATCCGCCGCACCCTGTCTCGGGCCCGCCCCCGCGACGCGGTGCTGGGCGAGGAGCAGGGCGCCACCGGGCACAGCCAGCGTCGCTGGGTGGTCGACCCCATCGACGGCACCAAGAACTTCGTCCGGGGAGTGCCGGTCTGGGCCACCCTGATCGCGCTGATGGTCGACGACGAGGTGGTTGTCGGCTGCGTGTCCGCACCGCTGCTGCAGCGACGGTGGTGGGCAGCCAAGGACGGTGGCGCGTGGACCGGGCGCTCGCTGCTGAAGGCGACCGAGTGCCACGTCTCCGACGTCTCGCGGCTCGACGACGCCTCGCTGTCGTACTCCTCGTTCTCCGGCTGGGACGACCGGGAGCGCCTCGATGCCTTCCTGGCCCTGTCCCGGCGCTGCTGGCGGACCCGGGCCTACGGCGACTTCTGGTCCTACATGCTGCTCGCCGAGGGCGCTGTGGACCTGGCGGCCGAGCCCCATCTCGAGCTCTACGACATGGCCGCCCTGGACGTGATCGTGCGTGAGGCGGGGGGCACCTTCACCTCGCTCGACGGGACCCCCGGTCCGCTCGGTGGCAACGCCCTGGCGAGCAACGGCCGGCTGCACGAGCAGGCGATGGCCTTCCTCGGATCGCTGCCCGACGACGAGCTCGACCCGGACGTGACCCGGCGGCGACCCGGCTCGCTGCACGACCTCAGCGCACGTCGGCGGTCGAGCCAGCCGGACCTGCCGCCCGGCCCCGCCGGCGGCGAGTGAGCCTCGAGGACGCCCGGGACCAGCCCGCCAGCAGCCACGGTGCCGCGAGCAGGCCGGCCAGGTCGAACCACCCGTAGCCGCCGGCCGCGCCCGAGGGCGGGTTGCCGATGCTCACCGCGCCGGTCGGGTCGCGGGTGCCCCACGCCCAGGTGCCGACGTGGGTGCCGACCAGCTCCAGCCAGGTGACCGCGACGAACGCGCCGACGTAGACCGCCTGGCTCGGGCCGACGAGCAGGAACACCGCCAGGCACCCGAACCAGAACGCCCCCAGCACGTCGGAGCGGTCGGCGAGCAGCACGCCGTACCCCGCCCAGGCCCCGCCCACGGCGAGGACCAGCGTCACCGCGACCCGCCGGTGCCGCTCGACGAAGACCGCGTGGCCCAGGGCGTACGCCGAGAGGTAGACCAGCCCGTGCCCGGGCGGCACGAACGCCGGGACGTTGTGGAAGCGGTAGGTGTAGACCTCCAGCGTCGGGCTGAAGACGTACTCGACGACCGTCGCGAAGGCGACCACCACCACCGTCTGCGCCCGCACCGTCGGGCTGACCCGGGTGAGCGCGAGGAGCAGCACCAGCCAGGTGAGCACCCCCAACCCGCGCTGCTGCCACAGGCCCCCGCCCCCGCCCGCCCGGTCGAGCCAGAGCACCACGGTGAGCCAGCCCATCATCGCCAGGCACGTCCAGGCCGGGAGCTCGCGTCGCATCGGGACCATCCTCGCAGGCGGTCCCGCGCCGCGTCGTCCCTAGCCGGGCGGTCGACGACCTGGCTACCCTGTGGCAACGGTCACGCACGTGCCCGGCACCCCCCACGGAGGTCACCACCATGCGGATCAACGAGGTGCTTGCCGGCAAGGCCGGCCATGACGTCGTCACGGTGCGACCGGACGCCACCGTCCGCGAGCTGGTGCGGATGCTGGCCGAGCACAACATCGGCGCGCTGGTCGTCAGCGCGGACGGGTCCGGCGTGGACGGCATCGTCTCCGAGCGGGACGTGGTGCGCCGGCTGCACGACGACGAGTCGGTCCTGGACTCACCGGTGTCAGGGATCATGTCGGCCCCGGTGCGCACCTGCGAGGGCCACGACACCGTGGACGAGGTGATGGCGCTGATGACCGCGCGGCGGTTCCGGCACGTCCCGGTGGTGAAGGGCGACAGGCTGGCTGGCATCGTGAGCATCGGAGACGTGGTGAAGAGCCGGATGAGCCAGCTCGAGTTCGAGCGCGACCAGCTGGACTCCTACGTCCAGGGCAGCCAGACCTGACCCCGTTCACCCGACCCGACTCACCTGACCCGACTCATCTGGCACCACCCGAGAGGACCGTCTGTGACCCACCCGAAGCCCGAGATCGACCCGACCGACGGCCCGCCGCCCAGCGAGCTCGAGATCCTCGAGCTCGTCGAGGGCGAGGGTGCGGTGGCAGACGCCGGCCAGACCGTGCACGTGCACTACGTCGGCGTCTCGCACTCGACCGGCGAGGAGTTCGACGCCTCCTACAACCGCGGTGAGCCGCTGACCTTCCGCCTCGGCGTCGGCCAGGTGATCTCCGGGTGGGACCAGGGCGTGCAGGGCATGAGGGTCGGCGGCCGGCGGCGGCTGGTGATCCCCCCGCACCTGGCCTACGGTGACCGCGGCGCCGGCGGCGTGATCAAGCCCGGCGAGACCCTGATCTTCGTGGTCGACCTCGTCGACGTCCGCTGAGCCGGCCCCGACCTCGGGCGAGGTCAGCCGACCTCAGGCGACCCGGACGGACTGCCCGTCGACGGTGACCACGTCACCGCGGACGAGCTGACGTCCACGTCGCGTCTCGGTCTCGCCGTTCACCGTGACCTGCCCCCGGGTCATCAGTGGCTTGGCCTCGGCGCCGTTGCCGATCAGGTCGGCCAGCTTGAGGAACTGCCCCAGCCGGATCGTCCCGTCCCGGACCGGGACGTCGCGGACCGCCGGCTCGGGGGCCGGCTCGGGGGCCGGCTCGGGGGCTGATGACCTGCGTCGGAATCGCACGCGACCATCCTCCCAGGCACCGCAGGCGTCCGCACACCCCTACAGAAGCACGCTGAGGGTGTGGATCAGCACCCCCACCAGGCCGCCGACGATGGTGCCGTTGATCCGGATGAACTGCAGGTCACGACCGACGTGCAGCTCGATCTTGCGCGCGGCCTCCCGGCCGTCCCAGCGGTTCACGGTGTGGGTGATCACGGCGGTCAGCTCGTCGCCGTACCGCGTGACCACGAAGACGATCAGGTCGGAGGCGTAGCGGTCCAGCCGGTCGCGCAGGCCCTGGTCCCGCTGCAGCAGCTCGCCGAAGCCGGTGAGCTCGTCGAGCGCACGTCGGCGCAACGGTCCGTCGGCGTCGTCCAGGGACTCCATCAGCGCGCGCCGGAAGGCGTTCCACAGCGACGCGGCGGTGACCGCGATCTGCGGGTGGGTGAGCACCCGGCCCTTGAGCCGCTCCGTGCGCTCCTGGGTGACGGGGTCGTGCAGCAGGTCGTCGGCCAGCTGCCCCAGAGCACTGTCGAGCGCGATGCGCGCGTGGTGCTGGGGGTGGTGGCGGATGTCGCCGACCCACTCGACGGCCTCGACGTAGAGCCGGTGGGTGACCCGGTCGTTGAGCGCGTGGGGCGACCACCACGGTGCCCGCTCGGCGACGATCTCGACGAACGCCTCCTCGTTCTGGGTCAGCCACCGGTGCGCCTCGTCGAGCACGAGGTCGACCAGTCCGTGGTGGGCGCCGTCGTCGACGATCTCGCGCAGCAGGCTGCCGGCGACCGGACTCACCGGCTCGGCCAGGAACCGCGGGAGCAGGGCCTCCTCGACGAGCGCGACGATGTCGTCGTCGCGGATCCGCTCCAGCCCCAGGTGGAGGACCGCGGCGGCCTCGTCGACGACCCGGCGGGCGTTGGCCTCGACCGCGACCCAGGACCCGACCCGGCGGCTGAGGCCGGCGGCATCGATCCGCTCGCGGATGATCGCCTCCTGGAGGAAGTTCTCCCCCACGAACTCCTCGAGGCTCCGGCCGAGCTCCTCCTTGCGGCGCGGGATCAGCGCGGTGTGCGGGATCGGCAGTCCGAGCGGGTGCTTGAACAGGGCGGTGACCGCGAACCAGTCGGCGATGGCGCCGACCATCGACGCCTCCGCTCCCGCGTTGACGAAGCCCAGCCAGCCGTCCTGGTGCAGGGTCACGAGGTAGACCACGGCGGCGAGCAGCAGCAGCCCGACGGCGAGCGACCGCATCCGGCGCAGCCCCTGGCGACGCTGCTCGTCCAGCTCGGGATTGGCGGTCACGATGGGGGCGCTCATCGAGGTCGAACCTACTTCGTCTGGTCAGGGGTGGACGGGCTGCCGGGCCGCGGGCACGGCGAACGCCGACGGGATCAAGATGACCGACACGACCAGCAGCGCGTGCAGCACACCGAAGTGGCTGCCCAAGAAGCCGAGCAGCGGAGGCCCACCCAGGAACGCGGTGTACCCGATCGTGGACACCACACTCACCCTGGCCGCGGCCTTGGCCGGGTCGTCGGCTGCCGCGCTCATCCCCACCGGGAAGCCGAGCGACGCCCCGAGCCCCCACAGCAGGATCCCGGCCACGACCAGGGCGGGCAGGTCCCCGAGCACGACCAGGAGCACGCCGACGGCGGCCACCCCCATGCTGCCCCACAGCACGCGGAGCCGGCCGAAGGTGTCCAGCAGAAGGGTCCCGGTCACCCTGCCGACCGTCATCGCGCTGACGAACAGCGCGAAGGCGGCGGCCCCCAGCCACGCCGGCGCGTCGTAGCCGTCGACCACCGCCACCGCCAGCCAGTCGTTGGCCACCCCCTCGGTGAGCGCCATCGCCAGCACCATCACCCCGATCAGCAGGATCCGGGGCTCGGACCAGGCGCTCAGCGCCCGCGCCGTCGGGGGCTGCTCGTCGGCTGGTACGGCGGCCAGGAACCCCTGCACCGAGAGGCCGCCCAGGACGGTGACCAGGACGCCCACCGTCCCGACGTGCCAGACCACTCCCAGCCCGACGTAGGTGACCAGTGCGCCGACCGCGGCTCCCGCGACCGTGCCGAGGCTGAACGCGGCATGGAAGCGCGGCATCACCGAGCGGCCCAGCTGCCGTTCGACCTCGGCGCCCTCCACGTTCATCGACACGTCCCAGTAGCCGGTGCCCAGCCCGACCAGGAAGAGCCCCGCGGCGGTGACCGGCACGGTGGTGAGGACACCGGCACCGACTGCCAGCAGCAGCAGCCCGACCCCCTCGACCACGGCGGCGACCGTCACCACCCTGCGGGTCCCGAAGCGCTGGACCATGCCGCCGGAGGTGGGCAGGGCCACCAGGGAGCCGATGGAGGCCGACAGGAGCAGCAGCCCGAGCCGCGCCGGGCCGAGGTCGAGGTGGTGCCGGACCGAGGGGATCCGGGTCGCCCAGGACGCCAGAGCGAAGCCGTTCACGAAGAAGGTGGCCAGCACCGCGGTGCGGGCGGTCAGGACCGCACGATTGGCTGTACCGGTAGAGAAATCCACCAGCAGAGCCTAGTCGTCGCCACCTCGAGATGCGCGCATGAAAGGATCGGGCCCATGAGCACGACGGTGATCACCTTCGGTACCTTCGACGTCTTCCACGTCGGCCACCTGCGCGTCATCGAGCGAGCCGCCGCCCTGGGCGACCGGCTGGTCGTCGGGGTCTCCGCCGACGCCCTGAACATGCGCAAGAAGGGCCGCGCCCCGGTGTTCTCCCAGGACGAGCGCCTGGAGATCGTGGCCGCGCTCAAGCCGGTGGACGCCGTCTTCGTCGAGGAGAGCCTCGAGCTCAAGCGCGACTACATCCTCGAGCACCACGCGGACATCCTGGTGATGGGCGACGACTGGGCAGGACGGTTCGACGAGTTCAAGGACATCTGCGAGGTGCACTACCTGGCCCGCACGCCGGCGATCTCCACCACGGCGCTGATCGAGAAGATCTCCGCAGGCAGCTGATCCGGGCTCAGCCGCCGCGGCCCCAGTTCGCCACGATCGCCGCGGCGGGCGGGATCACCGCCGCCACCGCGCTCATCGCCACCGCCGCCGGGACCGACCAGAACCGCACCACGTTCCAGGCCAGCAGGATCAGCACCACGCAGACCCCCATCAGCACGAAGTAGGCACGCTTGCGGCTGGCCGACGGCTCCCCGAGCGGCGGGTCCGTCGGTGCGTCCATGCGGTCCACGCTACGCGGAGCGCCTGAAGTCGCCCCCGGCCAGACACGCCGCGGATAGGCTGGTGGCATGTCCCCCACCCAGGGCGGTCCCCCGGCGGTGCGCAAGCACCTGATGACGCCGGGACAGCCTCGCCCGCCGCAGCGTCAGTCGATGAGCCTCACGACCGTGCAGCGCTGGGTGATGTCGACGCTGGTCACGCTCACCCTGCTGCACCTGTCGGCCGGGCTGGTGGTCGCGGCGTACTTCTCGGCCAAGCCGAGCTCGCAGATCGGCCTGCTGGTGATCTCCGGCGCCTTCGGGGTGATCGCGTTCGAGGCGGCGCTCCTGGTGCACAAGCACAAGCCGGTCTCGCCGTGGCTGCTGCTGGGCCTGATCCCGCCCCTCGTGGGCGCCTGGTGGATCTTCGGCTGACGGCTGGGCCGGGTGGCGCAATGCACACCGGACGGAGATCAGCGCCTCGCCTCGGCGCCCGCCGTGGTCGGGTCCAGGAAGACGTGGCGCACCTCGGGGTAGCTCTCCTTGATCCGCCTCTCCACGTCGTCGGCGACCGCCTCGAGGTCACCGCCGGTCGCCTCGTCGTCCACGTCGACCCGGGCAGCGACGAGCACGTCCTTCGGACCGAGCCGCATGGTGAGCAGCTCGACCACGACGTCCACCCCCGCGGACTCGTTGATCACCGCGGTCAGCCCCCGGCGGGACTCCTCCGGCATCGCCTCGCCGATCAGGTTGCGCTTGCTCGAGGAGCCCAGCGCGACCGCCACCGCGACCAGCAGGACGCCGATCAGGATCGAGGCGAGCCCGTCCCAGACGCCCGAGCCGGTGACCGCGTGCAACGTGATGCCGCCGGCGGCGACCAGGATGCCCACCAGCGCGGCGGTGTCCTCGAAGGCGACCGTCTTGACGGTCGGGTCCGGGGTGGTCAGCAGGTGCTGGAACACCCCGACGTCGAGCTGCCCCGCCTCCCGCCGCAGCTGGAGGACCGCCTTGAGCCACGACGTCCCCTCGAAGAGGAACGAGCCGGCGAGGACGACGTAGGCCACCAGCAGCGCCACGACCGGCTCGGGGTGGATCAGGGAGTGGATGCCCTCATAGACCGAGTACCCGGCGCCGAGCACGAAGATGCCGACCGCCGCGAGCAGCGACCAGAAGTAGCGCTCCATGCCGTAGCCGAAAGGGTGCTGGACGTCGGCTGGCTTCTTGGAGCGGGACAGCGCGGTCAGCAGGAAGAGCTGGTTGACCGTGTCGGCCACCGAGTGGGCCCCCTCGGCCAGCATCGCCGAGGAGCCGGTCAGGAAGCC
This sequence comes from Nocardioidaceae bacterium, assembly GCA_040006355.1. Lineage (GTDB taxonomy): Bacteria > Actinomycetota > Actinomycetes > Propionibacteriales > Nocardioidaceae > Nocardioides_B. The sequence goes on from JBDTXF010000011.1 coordinate 14,981, forward strand.
CGCGACCAGCTTGGCCACCGCGATCGCCAGGTTGGCACTGCCCGCGACCAGGACGGTCCCGAGCGAGTCGTCCTTCTGCTCTTCAGCCATGCCAGGGCTGTGCCCGCAGCGTCTCCGGCGAAACCCGGCGTCCGGCGGAGGGCTCGAGCCGCCGTAGGCTGCCGTCGTGAAGCCGTTCCTGCTGCTGGCGACGCGCGACGAGGACGCCGCGGCGGACGACGAGTACGCCGCCTTCCTCCGCTTCACCGGTCTGGGCGAGGGTCTTCTGCACCGGGTGCGCCTGGAGCGACGGCCGCTCGACGGCATCGACCTCGACGACTGGTCCGGGGTGTTCCTCGGCGGTGGTCCGTTCAACTCCAGCGACGCCGAGGAGGCGAAGTCCGCGGTGCAGCACCGCGTGGAGGCGGAGCTCGGCTCCCTGCTCGAGGAGGTGATCGAGCGGGACTTCCCCTTCCTCGGTGCCTGCTACGGGATCGGCGTCGTGGGCACCCACCGCGGCGGAGCCGTCGACCGGTCGCACGCCGAGCCGATCGGCCGGGTGCCGGTGACGCTGACCCCCGCCGGTCGCCGGGACCCCCTGCTGGTCGACGTACCGACGGAGTTCGAGGCGTTCGTGGGGCACAAGGAGGCGATCAGCCGGCTGCCGACCGGCGCCGTGCACCTCGCGTCGTCGCCCGGGTGCCCGGTGCAGGCCTTCCGGGTGGGCGAGAACGTCTACGCCACCCAGTTCCACCCCGAGCTGGACATCGACGGGCTCTGCACCCGCATCGAGGTCTACAAGCACGCCGGCTACTTCGACCCGCCCGAGGCCGACGCCATCAAGGACCGGGCCCGGCAGGGCGACGTCACCGAGCCGCCCAGGATCCTGCGGCGGTTCGTCCAGCGCTTCGCCCGGCCCTGACGGCCTCCTCGGTGCACCTGCCGTGCCCGCCGTTCGGTGGTGGTGTCGCGGGCGGCACGGTGCGAGAGTCGGGGAATGAGCGCCACCGACTCCTACCGCGCCGCCCGTGACCTGCTGCTGCGCCTGCGCGAGGACCCCGACCAGGCCCTCGAGGTGTTCGAGTGGCCAGATGTCGGGGACACCTTCAACTGGGCGATCGACTGGTTCGACGCGACCGCCCGGGGCAACGACCGGCCGGCGCTGGTGATCGTCGAGGAGGACGGTCGCGCCACGGAGCGCACCTTCGCCGAGATGGCGGTGGCCTCGGACCAGGTGGCCGCCTGGCTGGCCGGGCAGGGCGTCCGACGTGGCGACGCGGTGATCGTGATGCTGGGCAACCAGGTCGAGCTGTGGGAGTCGATGCTGGCGGTGATGAAGTTGGGTGCGGTCATCATGCCCACCACGACGGCGGTCGGTCCCGGCGACCTCGCCGACCGGATCACCCGCGGCGGCGCGCGCTTCGTGATCTGCAACCCGGTGGACGTTCCCAAGCTCGACCAGGTCTCGGGTGACTACGCCGTGATCACCAGCGAGGCGCTGCACGACGCCTATGCCCTCGACGTACCCCCTGCCCGGCATCCGGGGACGGCGCCCTCGGACCGGTTGCTGCTCTACTTCACCTCCGGCACCACGTCCAGACCGAAGCTGGTCGAGCACAGCCAGGTGTCCTACCCGGTGGGCCACCTCGCCACGATGTACTGGCTGGGCCTGCAGCCCGGCGACGTGCACCTGAACATCTCCTCGCCCGGCTGGGCCAAGCACGCCTGGTCGTGCTTCTTCGCGCCCTGGATCGCGGAGTCGACGATCTTCCTCTACAACTACACGCGGTTCGACGCGGGCGCCCTGCTCCACCA
>JBDTXF010000012.1:0-16682 GCA_040006355.1 Nocardioidaceae bacterium
GCGTCGCCCCGGTGCCAGTTTCCCAGGGGCCCCTGGGAAACTGTCATGACCCCTCCGTTGCAACGGCAGGGGTATGCCGGATTACCAGGGTCCCCTGGGAAACTGGCACAGGGGTGGTTCCTAGACTGGGCGAGTGACCAGCCCCCGTCCCGCGAGCGACCCGGCCGTGGTCGTCGAGGACCTGCGGATGGCGTACGGCGACAAGCAGGCCGTCGACGGCCTGAGCCTGACTGTCGAACAGGGGTCCGTGACGGCCGTGCTCGGCCCCAACGGCGCGGGCAAGACGACCACCTTGGAGACCTGCGAGGGCTACCGCCGGCCGCAGTCGGGACGGGTGCGGGTGCTGGGACTCGACCCGCAGCGCCAGCGCCGCGACCTGCTCCCGCGGATCGGGGTGATGCTGCAGAACGGCGGCGCCTGGTCGGGGGTCCGCGCCGTCGAGATGCTCGAGCACATCGCGAGCATGCACGCCCATCCGCTGGCGGTGCCGATGCTCGTCGAGCGGCTGGGGCTCGAGTCGTGCGGCCGCACGCCCTACCGGCGGCTCTCGGGCGGCCAGCAGCAGCGCCTGGCGCTGGCGATGGCCGTCGTCGGCCGCCCCGAGCTGGTCTTCGTCGACGAGCCGACCGCGGGCATGGACCCACAGGCCCGGCGTTCCACCTGGGACCTGCTCGAGGAGATGCGCTCCGACGGCGTGACTATCGTGCTGACCACCCACTACATGGACGAGGCGGAACGGCTCGCGGACCAGGTGCACGTGATCGACCACGGCCGGCTGATCGCCTCGGGGAGCCCCTTCGACCTCACCCGCGGTGGCGGGAGCAGCACGATCCGGCTGGTCGTCACCGAGCCGTTCCCGCCGTCCGCGCCCGCTTCGCTCCAGGCGACGCTGGGCACCGGGACGTCGGTGCAGGCGATCAACCAGCACAGCCTGCTGATCACCGGCCCGGCCGACCCGAGCACCCTTGCCAAGGTATCGGCCTGGTGCGATGAGCAGCGCGTGCTGCCCGAGTCGCTCACCCTGGGCCAGCGCACCCTCGAGGACGTCTTCCTCCAGATCACCGGACGGGAGCTGGCCGTATGACCTCCGCCCACCTCGGCAGCACGAGCACCGGCACCGGCGCCTTCAGCCCGCATCCGGGGGCCGCGCCGCTGCCACGGATGGTGCTGGCACAGGCCCGGATGGAGACCCGGCTGCTGCTGCGGAACGGTGAGCAGCTGCTGCTCGCCGTGGTCGTCCCGCTGATCGTGCTGTTCGGCGGCATCACCGCGGCCAAGCACTTCGCTCTGACCTTCTCGCACTCCCCGGTCGACACACTGACGCCCGGGATCCTGGCCCTGGCCGTGATGTCGACCAGCTTCACCTCGCTGGCCATCGCGACCGGCTTCGAGCGCCGCTACGGGGTGCTCAAGCGGCTGGGGTCCTCCCCGCTCCCCCGCTCCGGCCTGCTCGCCGGGAAGGTCGGCTCGCTGCTGGTGGTCGAGGTCCTCCAGTTCGTGCTGATCGGCGGTGCCGCCCTGCTGCTCGGCTGGTCCCCGACGCTCAGCGTCCCCGGCGTGCTCGGGGTGCTGGCCTGCGCACTGCTGGGCACCGCAGCCTTCGCGTCCCTCGGGCTCTTCCTCGCCGGCGCGCTGCGGGCCGAAGCCACTCTGGCAGCGGCGAACCTCGTCTACCTGCTGCTGATGGCGGGCGGTGCCGTGGTCTTCCCGGCCAGCTCCTACGGCCCGGCCTCGAGGGTCCTCGCGGCCCTTCCCTCGGGTGCCCTGGGGTCCGGGATGCGCACCGCATTCCTCCAGGGCGGCTTCCCCGTGGTGTCCTTGACGGTGCTGGCCGCCTGGGCGGTGCTCGGAACCGTGCTGACCGCCAGGACGTTCACCTGGGAGTGACCGCTCCGGGACGGGGTAGTGACGGCGGGACCGCCGTACGGCTGGTGTCGCACTCGCAGACAGGAATCATTCGTGACCGGCAACACCACGCACCACTTCCGCAACACCGCCGTGCTTGCGGTGTGCTCGATCGACGCCACCGAGGTGGTCACCTCTGACGCGCTCGACGAGCGGCTGGGCGAGGTCTACACCAAGGTCGGGCTGCGGCCCGGGCTGCTGGAGCGCCTGGTCGGCATCCGCGAGCGACGCTATTGGGCCGACGGCGTGACCTTCGTCGACGGCGCCGCGGCGGCCGGCAGCAAGGCGATCGCGGAGAGCGGCGTCGACATCGCCGACATCGGCCTGATGGTCAACACCTCGGTCAGCCGGCGATACCTCGAGCCCGCCACGGCCGTGGCGGTGCACAACGAGATCGGGCTGCCGACCTCGTGCCAGAACTTCGACGTGACCAACGCCTGCCTGGGGTTCGTCAACGGCATGGAGATCGCGGCCGCGATGATCGACGCCGGCTACGTCGACTACGCACTGGTCGTCGACGGTGAGGACGCCCGCGAGGTGCAGGAGGCCTGCATCGCGCGGCTCCTGGAGCCCGACGTCACGTCCAAGGACGTGATGGAGCAGTTCGCCACCTTCACCCTCGGCTCCGGGGCGGCCGCCATGCTGCTCGGCCCCGCCGACCGGCACCCCGAAGGGCATCGCCTCGTCGCCTCGGTCAGCCGGGCCGGCACCGAGCACCACGAGCTCTGCATCGGCGACAACACGATGATGCAGACCGACCTCAAGGGACTCCTGGACGCCGGGCTGGCGCTCTCCCACGCGCTGTGGGACGAGGCGGCCGAGGACTTCGACTGGTCCGCCGGCATGGACCGCTACGTGATCCACCAGGTATCGGTGGTGCACACCAACGCGCTCTCGGAGCGGCTCGGGATCGACAAGGACCGGGTGCCGCTGACGTTCCCGGACCGCGGCAACATCGGCCCGGTCTCGGTGCCCTTCACACTGGCGAGCCAGGTGGACAGCCTCGAGTCCGGCGACCGGGTGCTCCTGATGGGGATCGGGTCGGGGCTGAACGCCGCCTGCCTCGAGATCGCCTGGTGACCGTCGGCATCCCGGCCGGACTGGACCTTCCGGGTCTGGACCGCGCGTGGTCGCGCGTGGTCACCACCGAGGACGCCGACGGGGTCCCGCGCAGCTGGCACGTCCTCGACAACGGCGTCCGCGACCCGATCGGCACCCTGGTCTGCGTCCACGGCAACCCCACCTGGTCCTACCTGTGGCGCCGGCTGCTCGCCGTCGCACCCGCGGGCTGGCGGGTGGTCGCTCCGGACCACCTCGGGATGGGCTGGTCGCAGCCTCCCGACGCCCCGCGGACCCTCGCCCAGCGGGTGGCCGACCTCGGCACCCTGACCGCCGCGCTCGGGGTCACCGGACCCGTGGTCACGGTGGGTCACGACTGGGGCGGCGCCATCTCGCTCGGCTGGGCCCTCGCGCACCGCGCCCAGCTGCGGGGTGTGGTCCTCACCAACACAGCCGTCGCGCAGCCCGAGGGCGACCGCGGACCCGCGCTGATCCGCCTCGCCCACCTGCCCGGCGTCCGGGGCGTCTCCTGCGTGGCCACCCCCACCTTCGTGCTCGCCACCTCCGCACTGTCCCGCCCGGCCCTGCCGCGGGCGGTGCGGCGGGCACTCGCCGCGCCCTACCACTCCGCACACAGGCGGCGGGCGGTCGGTGACTTCGTCTCCGACATCCCGTTCAGCCCCGGCCACGCGTCCTACCCCACCGTCGACGCCATCGCGACCGGCATCCGCGACCTCGACGTCCCGGCGCTGCTGCTGTGGGGGCCCCGCGACCCGGTGTTCGGTGAGAAGTACCTCGCCGACCTGCGCGAGCGCCTCCCTCAGGCGCAGGTGCACCGCTACGAGGGCGCCTCGCACCTGGTCACCGAGGACGCCCCGCAGTACGCCGAGGCGGTCGCGCGATGGGTGCGCGACCTGTCCGCGCCGGCCGTGCCGATCCAGGCACCCACGCCCACCGGTGGCCGCATGCTGTGGTCGAGGCTCTCGGAGCGGACCGCCGACCCGTCGCCCGCGGTCGTCGAGGTCGGCGGCGCGGAAGTGAGCTGGGCCGCCCTGGACCGCCGGGTCCGCGAGCTGGCGGCCGGGATGGCTGCCGCCGGGGTCCGTCCCGGTGACCGGGTCGCCCTGCTGCTCGAGCCGTCCGCCGACCTCACGTCCGTGGTGTACGCCGTGTGGCGCGCCGGCGCCGCCATCGTGGTGGCCGACAAGGGGCTGGGTCTGGCAGGCATGCGTCGCGCCCTGCGCAGCGCGACCGTCGACCACGTGGTCGGCGGCTGCAAGGGGCTCGCGGCTGCCCGGGTGATGGGCCTGACCGGCAGCCGCATCGCGGTCCGTGACACCGGACCCGCCGCCCGCCGAGCGCTGGGCGTGGACCGCGACCTCGACGAGCTGGCCCTGATCGGCGGCCGACTGCCGCCCCCGGCGGAGCCCTCGCCGGACGACGACTGCGCGGTGGTCTTCACCTCGGGCGCGACGGGTCCCGCCAAGGGCGTCGTCTACCGGCACCGCCAGGTGCTCGCCCAGCTGGAGCTGCTCGGCACGACGTACGACCTCACCCCGGACGACCGGCTCGTCGCGGCCTTCGCGCCGTTCGCGCTGCTGGGGCCGGCCCTCGGCATCGGCTCCGCGGTGCCCGACATCGACGTGACGGCTCCGGGCACGCTGACCGCGGCGGCGCTGGCCGACGCCGCCGCAGCGGTCGACGCCACGGTGGTCTTCGCCTCCCCCGCAGCACTGCGCAACGTCGTCGCCACGGCGGCCGGTCTGACGCCGGTGGGGCGCAGCGCGCTCGGGAGGGTGCGGCTGGTGATGTCGGCGGGAGCACCGGTCCCGGTGCCGCTCCTGACCGCGCTGCGCGACGTCCTGCCCCGGGCGGAGGCCCACACGCCCTACGGCATGACCGAGGCGCTGCCCGTCACCGACGTGTCGCTCCCGGAGATCCTCGAGGCCGGTGTCGGGGAGGGCGTGTGCGTGGGGCGCCCGCTGCCGGGTGTCGAGGTGTCGCTGGGAGTGCTGTCCCCGACCGGCGTCGCAGACGGCCCGCTGACCACCGAGGCCGGGGTGACCGGTGAGATCGTCGTGCGCGCCGCCCACGTCAAGGACCGCTATGACGTGCTGTGGTCGACCGAGCGGGCGAGCTCGGTGGAGCCGGGTCGGCACCGGACCGGCGACGTCGGCCACATCGACGGGGACGGCCGGCTCTGGGTCGAGGGACGTCTCGTCCACGTCGTCACCACAGCGGTCGGGGTGGTGACTCCGGTCGGGGTGGAGCAGCGCGTCGAGGCTCTGGAGCCGCTGCGCTCAGCGGCCGTCGTGGGCATCGGTCCGGCCGGCGCCCAGGTGGTCGTCGCGGTGGTCGTCCCCCAGGCTGCACCGAGCCGGTGGCCGGGCGCCCGGCGACCGAGACTGGCCGATCCGGGTCTCGCGGAGGCGGTGCGGGCAGCGGCCGGCATCGAGCTCGCGGCCGTGCTCACCGTGGGCCGGCTCCCGCTCGACATCCGGCACGCCTCCAAGATCGACCGTACGGAGGTCGCGCGGCGCGCGGCCGCCGTGCTCGCGGACGGCTGAGGACAGCCGGTGCGGGTGCTGGTGACCGGCGCCTCCGGGATGCTCGGGCGGCGCACGGCGGAGACGCTCGAGGCCCGCGGGGACGACGTCACCGTGCTGCAGCGACGGCCGTCCGGCCTGCCGTTCCGGGAGGTGCTGGGCGATGTCGCGGACCCAGGGGTCGTCGCAGGCGCGGTCCGCGGCCAGGACGCGGTGCTGCACCTGGCCGCCAAGGTCGACGTGGTCGGGCGCTGGGAGGACTACGTGCACGCCAACATCGAGGGGACCCGCGCCGTCGTTGCCGCCTGTCGGTCGGCCGGGGTGGGCCGGCTCGTCCAGGTGTCCTCGCCGTCGGTCGCGCACGCCGGCGAGCCGCTGGTCGGGGTCGGCGCAGCACCGGCCGACCCGGTGGCCGCCCGCGGCCACTACGCCCGGTCGAAGGCGGTCTCCGAGACCGAGGCGCTGGCCGCCGACGGGCCCGACCTCGCGGTGCTCGCCATCCGCCCGCACCTGGTCTGGGGACCGGGCGACACCCAGCTGGTGGCCCGCATCGTGGCTCGCGCCCGGGCCGGCCGGCTGCCCGTGCTCGGCTCGGGGGCGGCGCTGATCGACACCACCTACGTCGACAACGCCGCCGACGCCCTGGTCGCCGCGACGGACGCCTGCGTCCCGGCGCACGGCCGTGCCCTGGTGGCGTCGAACGGCGAGCCGCGCCCCGTGCTCGAGGTGCTTCAGCGGCTCTGCGCCGCCGCGCGGGTGTCGCCACCGAGCCGTCGAGTGCCGCCCTGGGCAGGCTGGGTCGCGGGCACGCTGGTCGAGGGCTTCTGGGGCCTGACCGGGCGCACGGAGACCCCGCCGCTCACCCGCTTCCTGGTCGAGCAGCTCACCACCGCCCACTGGTTCGACCAGCGCGAGACGCGACGTCTGCTCGGCTGGTCACCGGCGGTGTCCCTCGACGAGGGCTTCACCCGGCTCGCGGAGTGGTGCGCCGCACAGTCCACTAGCCCTGCTCGCGAGCGTCCCGACGGGTAGCGTGAGAGTCGTGGGAGTGACCGTGAGCGAGCCGCTGGCCCCGCGTCGTACGCCGCCGCCCTGGGTTCCGTTGTGGATGCGTCGCGCGGCGATCGCCTCGCTGGTCGTCAACATCGGCATCGTGGTCACGGGCGGGGTGGTCCGGCTGACCGGCTCGGGCCTGGGCTGCCCGACCTGGCCGCGGTGCGGTGACGGGTCCTTCGTGCCGCACCGCGCGCTCGGCGCCCACGGCGCGATCGAGTTCAGCAACCGGATGCTGACCTTCGTGGTGGCCGTCGTCACGATCGCCACGTTCGTCCTCGCCTGGCGCTACGGGCGCGCCGCGGTGCTCCGGCTCTCCCTGCTGCTGGTCCTGGGCGTCCCGGCCCAGGCGATCATCGGCGGCATCGCCGTGCTGACCGACCTCAACCCCTGGGTCGTGTCGTTCCACCTGCTGGTCTCTATGGCCATGGTGGCGGTCACGGTCGTGCTCGTCCGCCGCGTCGGGGAGGGCGACGGCCCCGCACGCCCGACGGTCGCACCGGGCGTGGTCTGGCTGACCCGCGCCGTGCTCGCCGCCGGCTGGGTGGTGCTCTACGTCGGGACGGTGGTGACCGGCAGCGGGCCGCACGCCGGGGACGCGAGCGCCCCGCGCAACGGGCTCGACCCTCGTGCCCTCAGCCAGCTGCACGCGGACTTCGTGTTCCTGCTGCTCGGACTCACCGTGGCCGTGGTCCTGGTGCTCCGGACCGCGGACGCGCCCCCCCTCGCACGCCGGGCGGGGGTCCTGCTCCTCGGCGTCGAGCTGTCCCAGGGACTCGTCGGCTTCGTCCAGTACCTCACCGATCTGCCCGTCGCGCTGGTGGCCTTGCACCTGCTCGGTGCGGCCCTGGTCTCGGCCGCGATGACCTGGCTGCAGTTGAGCGTCCGCGAGCGCACGGAGGATCGTTCGGCCTCGATAGGTGCACAGGTGGCCTCGGGGCCCTAGCCTTCCCCTGGGGAACGAGCCGGAGGGACAGTCCATGGTCGCCAGCGAGACAGTGCGGACGGAGCAGGACAGCGCAGCGGGCAAGGGGCTGAAGGCGGGCTCCCTGGGCCTGCTCGGCAGCATCGTGATGGGCATCGCGTCCACCGCGCCGGCCTACAGCCTGGCCGCCAGCCTGGGCTACGTCGTGATCACCGGCAACGGCAACGGCATCATCGGGGTGAAGGCGCCGCTGATCATGGTGGTGGCGTTCATCCCGATGTACTTCATCGCGGTCGCCTACTCCGAGCTCAACAAGGCCGAGCCGGACTGCGGCACCACCTTCACCTGGGCCGCGCGGGCATTCGGGACGCGGACCGGCTGGATGGGCGGCTGGGGCATCATCATCGCCGACATCATCGTGATGGCGAACCTCGCCCAGATCGCCGGTTCCTACTCCTTCAGCCTGGTCGGCGCCGACGGGCCCGCGAACAGCACCTTCTGGAGCACCGTCGCCGGCATCATCTGGATCGCGGTGATGACCTACATCTGCTACCGCGGCATCGAGGTCTCCGCCCGCCTGCAGTACGCCCTGCTGGGCGTCGAGGTGGTGACCCTCGTCGGGTTCGCCCTCTTCGCGCTCGTCAAGGTCTACAGCGGCAATGCCCCCACCGGGGACCTCAAGCCCAGCCTCTCCTGGCTCTCGCCGGCCGGGCTGACCCCGACGGCGATCGTCACCGCCACCTTGATCGCGGTGTTCATCTACTGGGGCTGGGACACCGCGGTCGCCACCAACGAGGAGTCCGACGACCCCGCGAAGACCCCCGGTCGGGCGGCGGTGATCTCCACGGTGCTGCTGCTGCTCACCTACGCGCTGGTCTCGGTGGCGACGATCGCCTTCGCCGGCGTCGGCACCAAGGGCATCGGCCTCGGCAACGTCGACAACGCCGACGACGTGTTCGCGGCGATGGGCCACGAGGTCTTCGGTGGCGGCGCCATCGGCTGGATCATGGTGCACCTGCTGGCCATCTGCGTGCTGACCTCCGCGTCGGCCTCGACCCAGACCACCATCCTGCCCACGGCCCGCACCACGCTGTCGATGGCGGCCTTCGGGGCCGCGCCGAAGCGGTTCGCCCGCATCCACCCGCGCTACCTCACCCCGACCGACTCGACGATCTGGATGGGTGCGGTGTCGGTCCTGTTCTATGTCGGCCTCACCCTGACGAGTGAGAACATCCTGGCCGACACCATCGCCGCCGTCGGGCTGATGATCGCGTTCTACTACGGCCTGACCGGATTCGCCTGCGTCTGGTTCTACCGCAAGACCATGTGGGGCCGGCCCCGCGACATCGTGATGCAGGGTGTCCTGCCGTTCCTCGGCGGCCTCCTGCTGCTGGCCGCGTTCTTCTGGGCGGCCAAGACCTACTTCGACCCGGCCTACGGATACACCAGCATCGGGGACGTCGGCGGGGTGTTCCTGCTCGGCGTCGGCTCCCTGGTCCTCGGCGTGGTGCTGATGTTCGTGTGGCAGGCCATCTCCCCGGCGTACTTCCGTGGCGAGACGCTGCCCAAGCGGGACGCCACCGAGCTGGTCCTGGCGCCCGGACCGGGTGCGCCGACGCTCCGACTGCCCGACTCGGCCGAGTCCACGGTGATCGCTGCCGACCTCTCGAACCTGCCGCCCGGACAGACCGCGCTGGACCCGCGCACCGGCGAGACGTACGGCGGCCGGCCGGCGGACCACGAGGACCCCCCACGCGGCTGAGCCGGCCGCTGACGGGCGAAGCGATCAGTCGACCTCGCGGTGGAGGCGGGCGAACTCCTCGGCGAGCGCGCCGGCGGAGTAGTGCGCGTTGAGCCCGCTGGGGTTGGGCAGCACCCAGATGCGGGTCTCCCCGATGGTCGCCTCCTGGAGCCCGACCACGGCTCGCCGGGCGGCGAAGGCCGCGCGGTAGGCCGTGACGCCCGACACCGCGAGCCAGCGGGGACGCAGCCCGATCACCTTGGCCCGCAGCTCGGCCCCGCCTGCGACCAGCTCGGCCGCGGTGAGCTCGTCGGCCCGCGCGGTCGCCCGGGCGACCACGTTGGTGACCCCCAGCCCGAGGCCCAGCAGCTCGCCCTGCTCGTCGGGTCGCAGCAGGCGCGGGGTGAACCCCGAGGCGTGCAGCGCGGGCCAGAAGCGGTTGCCCGGCCGGGCGAAGTGGTGACCGGTCCACGCCGAGTAGAGGCCGGGGTTGATGCCGGTGAAGAGCACCCGGAGACCCGGCGCGGCCAGGTCCGCCAGCAGCAGGCCGCGGGAGTCCTCGAGCTGCGCTCGCGTGGGGCGCGCGGGACGCTTCAGCGGGTCAGCAGCGGGTCGAGCGCGACCGCGACGAACAGCAGCGAGAGATACATGTTCGACCAGTGGAACAGCCTCATCGGCTTGAGGGCGACCACGTCGTCGGTGTCGCGCGAGCGCCGCAGCAGCAGGTGCGACTCCACCAGGAAGGCGGCGCCGAGGACCACGGCGACGGCGGGGTAGAGCCACCCGGTGCCGGCCACCGGCCAGAGGACCAGAGAGGTGGCGACCATGACGTAGGAGTAGGCGACGATCTGGCGTGCAACCGCCTTGGCGCCGGCCCGGACCGGCAGCATCGGCACGTCCGCGGCGGCGTAGTCCTCGCGGTAGCGGATCGCCAGCGCCCAGAAGTGCGGCGGGGTCCAGAAGAACACCACCAGGAACAGCACCACCGGCGCCCAGGCCAGGCCCCCGGTCACCGCGGTCCACCCGATCAGCGCCGGGAAGCAGCCGGCCGCGCCTCCCCACACGATGTTCTGGGTGGTCCGGCGCTTGAGGATCATCGTGTAGCCGACGACGTAGAAGACGTTCGCGACCAGGGCCAGCCCGGCGGACAGCCAGTTGACCAGCAGCCCCAGCCAGAGCGTGGAGACGACTCCGAGCGTCAGCCCGAAGACCAGCGCCGCCCGGGTGGTGACCAGGTGGCGGGGCAGCGCCCGGCGCCTGGTGCGACGCATCCGCTCGTCGATGTCTGCGTCGTAGACGCAGTTGAGCGCGTTCGCGCTGCCCGCCGACAGTGTGCCGCCCAGGACGGTCGCGACGACCAGCCACAGCGGCGGGACGCCGCGCTGGGCCAGGAACATCACCGGCACCGTGGTCAGCAGCAGCAGCTCGATGATGCGCGGCTTCATCAGCCCGACGTACGCCGCCAGCACGTCACGCGCGGTCGACGGTCCCGGTGTCGTGGTCTTCACGGACACATGCGGGTCGACGGCGGTCAAAGGGGAACCTCGGGTCTGATGACGGGTCGGACTGGTCTGGCCGGTCAGGCTGCCGGGAGGGACGAGAAGCATCGCGCCCAGTACCTCCCACTCTAGTGTCCGCACCTCTCGTGGGACCTGCAGGGGCGAGTCTGGGACGGTGTGCATCTGCTCACCTGCCCTGAGTAGGCTCACCCCCGTGGTGTGGTGCGGCGTCGAGACTTCCCCGGGACGTTTGGCGCTCCCCCCGACCTGGGCACTGTGCCCCCAGACCTGCTCGGTCGGCCGTCGCCGCCGAGAACCGCGCGAGAGGAACGAACGCCCGTGAGCAAGCTCGACTGGACCGACCTCGACAGGCGAGCGGTGGACACCGCCCGGGTGCTCGCGATGGACGCGGTGCAGAAGGTCGGCAACGGCCACCCCGGCACCGCCATGAGCCTCGCCCCGGTGGCCTACACCCTCTTCCAGAAGGCGATGCGTCACAACCCCGCGGACCCGGACTGGCCCGGGCGGGACCGCTTCGTGCTGTCCGCCGGCCACAGCAGCATCACGCTCTACACCCAGCTCTACCTCGCCGGCTTCGGGCTCGAGCTCGACGACCTCAAGTCGCTGCGCACCTGGGGCAGCAAGACCCCCGGGCACCCCGAGCACGGGCACACCGCCGGTGTGGAGACCACCACCGGCCCCCTCGGCCAGGGCGTGGGCAACGCGGTCGGGATGGCGATGGCCGCCCGCCGCGAGCGCGGCCTCTTCGACGCGGACGCCGCTGCGGGCGAGAGCGTGTTCGACCACCAGATCTTCGCCATCTGCAGCGACGGTGACCTCGAGGAGGGCGTGAGCGCCGAGGCATCCTCGCTCGCAGGCACCCAGGGGCTCGGGAACCTGACCCTGATCTACGACGACAACGACATCTCGATCGAGGGCGGCACCGACATCGCCTTCACCGAGGACGTGCCGGCGCGCTACGCGGCCTACGGCTGGGACGTGCACCGCATCGACTGGACCAACGGCGGGACCCGCTATGAGGAGAACGTCCCCGAGCTGTGGGCCGCTCTGCAGAAGGCGCGCTCGGTCACCGACCGCCCCAGCTTCATCTCGCTCAAGACCGTGATCGCGTGGCCCGCCCCGCACGCCCAGGGCACCGGCAAGTCGCACGGGTCCGCCCTCGGCGCCGACGAGGTCGCGGCGACCAAGAAGATCATGGGCTTCGACCCGGAGCAGACCTTCGAGGTGCCGCCGGACGTGCTCGAGCACACCCGCGCCGTCCTCGAGCACGGCAAGCTGGCCCAGGCGGAGTGGCAGGAGTCCTTCGACGCCTGGGCCCGGCGCTTCCGGCAGCGCAAGGAGCTCTTCGACCGGATGCGCACCCGCACCCTGCCGAGTGGCTGGGAGAGCGCGCTGCCGTCCTTCCCGGCCGACGAGAAGGGCGTGGCGACTCGCGCCGCGTCGGGTGAGGTGCTGACCGCGATCGCGCCCGAGCTCCCGGAGCTGTGGGGTGGCTCGGCCGACCTCGCCGGCTCGAACAACACCACTCCCAAGGGCGAGCCCTCCTTCATCCCCGAGGGCCTGTCCACCAAGGACTTCAGTGGCACCATCTACGGTCGCGTGCTGCACTTCGGCATCCGCGAGCACGCCATGGGCTCGGTGATGAACGGCATCGCGCTGCACGGAGGCACCAGGGTCTACGGCGGCACGTTCCTGACCTTCTCCGACTACATGCGAGGCGCGGTCCGTCTCGCCGCGCTGATGGGGCTGCCGGTCACCTATGTCTGGACCCACGACTCCATCGGCCTCGGTGAGGACGGCCCGACCCACCAGCCCGTCGAGCACCTCGCCGCCCTGCGGGCGATCCCGGGCCTGGACGTCGTACGCCCCGGGGACGCGAACGAGACGGTGGCGGCCTGGAAGGCGGTCCTGGAGAACACCGGGAACCCCGCGGGCCTGATCCTGACCCGGCAGAACGTCCCGACCTACCCCCGCGGGACCGACGGCTACGCCACCACCGAGAACGTCGCCCGTGGTGCCTACGTCCTGCTCGAGTCCGAGGGCGGCGCCCCCGACGTGATCCTGATCGGCACCGGGTCCGAGCTCCAGCTCGCGGTCCAGGCCCGCGCGATCCTGGCGGAGAAGGGCATCTCGGCACGGGTCGTCTCGATGCCGTGCCGCGAGTGGTTCGACCGGCAGGAGCAGTCCTACCGCGACACGGTGCTGCCCCCGATCGTCAAGGCGCGCGTCAGCGTCGAGGCGGGCATCGCGATGGGCTGGCATGACCTGGTCGGGTCGAGCGGGCGGACGGTGTCGCTGGAGCACTACGGCGCGTCGGCGGACTACGAGACGCTCTACCGGGAGTTCGGAATCACTGCCGACGCGGTCGCGTTGGCGGCAGAGGAGAGCATCTCCGACTCCCAGGGCTGAGCGCCCCCAGAACTGAACACACGAGAAGCACCCGGAAGGAATCCGATGTCCGAACGACTCAAGGCCCTTGCTGACGCAGGGGTATCCATCTGGCTCGACGACCTGTCCCGCGAGCGGATCGAGACCGGCAACCTCGCCGAGCTGGTGAAGAACAGCTCGGTCGTCGGGGTCACCACCAACCCGACGATCTTCGCGAGCGCGCTGGCCAAGGGCGAGCAGTACGACGCCCAGGTGCGCGAGCTGGCCGAGGCCGACAAGGGCGTCGACGACGCGATCTTCACGATCACGACCACCGACGTCCGCGATGCGTGCGACGTGCTCGCCGACACCTTCGAGGCGAGCGACGGCGTGGACGGCCGCGTCTCCATCGAGGTCTCGCCCGGCATCGCACACGACGAGAAGGCCACCATCGAGATGGCCAAGAGGCTCTGGGCCGAGGTGGACCGGGAGAACCTGTTCATCAAGATCCCGGCGACGACCGAGGGCGGTCCCGCGATCACCGACGTGCTCGGGGAGGGCATCAGCGTCAACGTCACGCTGATCTTCGGCCTGGACCGCTACGACTCCGTGATGGACGCCTACCTCGAGGGCCTCGAGAGGGCCAAGGCAGCAGGCAGGGACCTCTCGAAGATCCACTCGGTCGCCTCGTTCTTCGTGTCCCGCGTGGACTCCGAGATCGACAAGCGGCTCGAGGCCTCCGGCGACCCGCAGGCGGGCAACCTGATGGGCCTGGCCGGGATCGCCAACGCGCGGCTGGCCTACCAGGCCTATGAGAAGAAGTTCGCCGGCGAGCGGTTCGCCGCCCTCCAGGCCGACGGCGCCAACCGCCAGCGCCCGCTGTGGGCCTCGACCGGGGTCAAGAACCCCGACTACCGCGACACGATGTACGTCGCGGACCTGGTCGCGCCCAACACCGTGAACACCATGCCGGAGAAGACCATGCAGGCGTTCGCCGACCACGGCGAGGTCGACGGCGACCAGATCACCCCCCACTACGCCGACGCGCAGCAGGTGATGGACGACCTGGCCAAGGTCGGCGTCGACTACGACGACGTGATCGAGGTGCTCGAGAACGAGGGCGTCGAGAAGTTCGTCAAGTCCTGGGACGAGCTCGTGGAGACCGTCCGCAGCCAGCTCGGCGAGCAGGGCCAGGCCCGGTGAGCGAGACGTTCGAGGTCGTCGCGACCGGCTCGGCGGCCGACGCGGTCACCGTCGGGGTCCCGGCGCTCGTCGCCGAGGGCTTCGCCGGCCGGCTGTTCGCCAAGGACCCCACACTGTGGGGCCCGGACGCCGAGGAGGAGGCTGCGAAGCGGCTCTCCTGGGTGACGCTGCCGCAGTCCTCGCGCCCGCTCGTCGGTGAGATCTCCGCCCTGCGCGGTGAGCTCGCCGAGGCCGGCGTCGACCATGTCGTGCTCTGCGGCATGGGCGGATCGTCCCTGGCTCCCGAGGTGATCTGCGCGACGTACGCCGTGGAGCTGACGGTCCTGGACTCCAGCAGCCCCGATCAGGTCCGCGGCGCCCTGCAGGACCGGCTCGACCGGACGGTGGTGGTGGTCTCCAGCAAGTCCGGGGCCACCGTCGAGACAGACTCGCAGCGACGCGCCTACGAGCAGGCGTTCACCGATGCCGGCATCGACCCGCTCACCCGCATCGTGTTCGTCACCGACCCGGGCAGCCCGCTCGACGAGTCGACGCGGAAGGAGGGCTTCCGGGTCTTCAACGCGGACCCGGATGTGGGCGGCCGATACTCGGCGCTGACCGCGTTCGGGCTGGTGCCCAGCGGCCTCGCCGGGGCGGACCTGGGCCGGCTCCTGGACGAGGCCGACGCGGTGCGCGACCTGCTCGCCGCCGACGACGAGGCCAACCCCGGTCTGCGGCTCGGCGCGGCGATCGCGGGCACCTCCCCGCTGCGCAACAAGCTGGTGCTCGTCGACCAGGGGTCCGGCCTGAACGGCTTCGCCGACTGGGCCGAGCAGCTGATCGCCGAGAGCACCGGCAAGCAGGGCACCGGCCTCCTGCCGGTGGTCGTCGCCGACGACTCGGCCCCCGAGGTGGCGCTGCCGCCGCACGACGTCACCGTCGCGCACCTCGCCGACGACACCGCGGCCGACCCGCAGGTGGACGCCGACGACACCGGCTCCGGCTCGACCGGGTCCGACATCGTGGTCACCGGGACCCTCGGCGCGCAGATGATGCTGTGGGAGGTCGCCACCGCCACCGCGGGCCGCCTGCTCGGCATCGACCCGTTCGACCAGCCCGACGTGGAGAGCGCCAAGAAGGCGGCCCGCTCGATGCTCGAGGGTGCGCCTGACGACTCGGGACCCGACTTCACCGACGGTCCCGTCGAGGTCCGCGCCCTCGGTGGAGAGTGGCTCGGAGGAGCCAGCACGCTCGCCGGAGCGGTCACCGCCCTGCTCGCCCAGGTCGACGCCCAGCACGGCTATCTCGCGGTGATGGCCTACCTGGACCGGATCGCGAACCCCGAGCTGACCGAGGTGCGCGGCACCCTGGCCCACCGCGTGCGTCGACCGGTCACCTTCGGCTGGGGCCCGCGGTTCCTGCACTCCACCGGTCAGTTCCACAAGGGCGGACCGGCTGAGGGTGTCTACCTCCAGATCACCGCCGACCCGCTCGAGGACCTTCCGGTGCCCGGCAAGGACTACACCTTCGGCCGGTTGATCGCCGCGCAGTCCGCCGGGGACGCGACCGTGCTGGCCGACCACGGACGTCCCGTGCTGCGGGTGCACCTGACGGACCTGCCGGCAGGGCTCGCCGCGCTGAGGGCAGCACTCTCGTGAGCGCCCCGGCGAACCCGACCGGCCCGGTCGCTGCGGCCAACCCCCTCCGGGACCCGCAGGACCGACGCCTGCCGCGGATCGCCGGGCCCTGCGGGATGGTGATCTTCGGGGTCACCGGGGACCTGTCCCGCAAGAAGGTGATGCCGGCGATCTACGACCTCGCCAGCCGCGGCCTGCTGCCGCCCGGCTTCTCGCTGGTCGGATATGCCCGACGCGACTGGGTCGACGAGGACTTCGCCCAGGTGGTGCACGACTCGGTCAAGCAGTACGCCCGCACCGAGTTCCGGGAGGAGGTCTGGCAGCAGCTCGCCCAGGGTTTCCGCTTCGTGCAGGGAGACTTCAGCGACGACGTGGCCTTCGACAACCTGCGGCAGACCATCGAGGACCTCGACCGGGTGCGGGGCACCAACGGCAACCATGCGTTCTACCTGTCCATCCCGCCGAAGTTCTTCCCCGACGTGATCGGTCAGCTCAAGGAGCACGGTCTCGCCGAGGCCGGCCCGGAGAGCTGGCGCCGGGTGGTCGTCGAGAAGCCGTTCGGCTGGGACCTCGAGACCGCGCAGGAGCTCAACGCCACCATCCACGAGGTCTTCCCGCCGGAGTCGGTGTTCCGCATCGACCACTACCTCGGCAAGGAGACGGTGCAGAACATCCTGGCGATGCGGTTCGCCAACGCGATGTTCGAGCCGATCTGGAACTCCAACTACGTCGACCACGTGCAGATCA
>JBDTXF010000013.1:0-16526 GCA_040006355.1 Nocardioidaceae bacterium
CACCGCGCGGATCGCCATCAGGATCGCGGCCTGAGCTCAGTCTCCGTGGTCAGTCCGTGCGGTCAGCGTCCGATTCCGTAGCCGCGGACCAGGTCGCGGGCGACCGAGACCGAGTCGACCAGCGGGTGCAGGGCGAACGCCTGCACGGCGACGTCGGGATCGCCGGCCAGGGAGCCCTCGATGACCAGCCGCTCGACCGCTTTGACCTGCTGCATCAACCCCAGCTGGTCGAGCGTCGCCGGGCGAGTGGTCAGCGGCCGCGCTCCCGTCCCGTCGACGAGGCACGGCACCTCGACGACCGCGTCCGGGGGCAGGCCCGTGACGGTCGCGCCGTTGCGCACGTCCAGGATCATCGTGGTCACCTCCTGGCGCATCACCGCGACCATGAAGGCCAGGGCCACGCCCTCGTAGCCGCCGCCGGCCAGGTCCGCCTCGTCCCGTTCCTGCTCGTCCCCGCGGATCTCTGCCATGTAGGTCTCGTCCCGCTCCCGCCGGACCCGACGCCATTCGGCGAGGGCGTCGTCGGGCCGGACCGTCACGGCGTCGTAGAAGTCCGACTGCTGGGCCAGCAGGAAGTCCCCGCGGGTGGCTGGCTCTGCCTGGATCGCGGCCACGGAGTCGCGGTTGTAGTAGTAGTAGTAGAGGTACTCGTTGGGCAGCGAGCCGAGCGAGCGCACCCACTCCGGCCCGAACAGCCTGGCCTCCTCGATGGTGCCCAGGACGTGGTCGTCGGCAAGCAACCGGGGGAGGACGTCGATCCCGTCGTGCACCAGGGCCCGCAGCCAGCCGAGGTGGTTCAGGCCCACATAGTCGGCGAACGTCCTCCCCGGGTCGACGCCGAGAGCGACGCAGGCACGGCGGGCCAGAGCGATCGGCGAGTCGCAGATGCCCACCACCCTGTCCCCGAGCACGGACTGCATCGCCTCGGTGATCATGCCAGCGGGGTTGGTGAAGTTGATCACCCAGGCCGTGGGGGCCACGCGAGCCACGGCCTCGGCTATCTGCACAGCGACCGGCACGGTGCGCCAGCCGTAGGCCAGTCCACCGGGTCCGGTCGTCTCCTGGCCGAGCACACCGAGGCTGAGTGCCACGTGCTCGTCGCGAGTGCGGCCCTCCAGCCCCCCGACCCGGATCGCGGAGAACACGAAGCTGGCTCCCTGCAGCGAATCCTCGAGTCGGGTGGTGGTCGTGATCTTGGGAGCATCGGGGTGGTTCTCGGCCATCTGTTCGAGGACGTGTGTGATCGCCTCGAGCCGGCGGTGATCGACGTCGTACAGCACGACCTCGTCGATGCGGGGCTCCTGGTGGTCGCGCAGAAGGGCGCCGTACACCAGGGGCACCCGGAAGCCGCCCCCTCCCAGAACGGTGAGCCTCACGGCCGGGTCACCTCGCGATCACCTCGACGTCCGTGCTGCGGCACAGCTGCATCAGTGGCTCCTCCAGTCCCTGGTTGGTCACCAGCACATCCAGATCGGCGACGTCGCAGACCTTCAGCACGCCCCGACCGGGGAACTTGTGCCGGTCGGCCAGGAGCACGGAGCGGTCCGCGGCCCGCAGCATCGAGCGCTTGACCGGCACCTCGACGCGAGTGCTGTCCAAGACGTCGCCGTTGACGCGGACCCCGCTGGTGCCGAGGAACGCAAGGTCGGCTCGCACCTGGGTCAACGCGGTCTCGGTGAGCAGCCCGACCATCGAGTGGTACGACGCCCGCACCACGCCACCGAGCACGATCAGCTCCACGTCGGCGTCGTCGCGCAAGATGTCAAGCACCGCGAGGCTGGAGGTGATCACGGTCAGGGTGCGCCCGCGGAGCTCCCGGGCCAGGAGTGCGACCGTGGTGCCGATGTCGAGCAGCAGCACATCACCGTCGTGGACCAGCTCGGCTGCTGCCTTCGCCACACTCAGCTTGTCCTCGGCGTCATGGCCGAGGACCGCCGAGAACGGCAGGTCGTCGTCCTCACCCTCGTCGACCTTGGCGCCACCGCGCACCCGGCTCAGGGCTCCCTGTGCACCCAGTCGCGCCAGGTCGCGTCGCACGGTGGACTCGCTGACTCCCAGGTGCCGCGCGAGAGCGTCCACCGACGACGGTCCGTCGGTCCGCAACCGGCGCACGATCTCGGAGTCGCGCACAGCCTGGAGCATGCAGGAGAAGGTATCAAACACCTGCGCGTCTGTGCTCAGTGCTGCGCGAAAAGGTGAGCAGACCCCGAGAATGAGCGAAAAGCACAGATTCGTGCTAGCGATCTGCTCGCTCCTGACCTAAGGTGAGCGAAATCTGCTCGCGGCATCAGGAGGTCGGCGTCACGATGGGCGAGGTGGGCACCGAGGTCGACCCGACATCGTGCGACCCCGCTGGGCTGCCCTTCGACGTCTTCCTGCACGGAACCGTGTTCTTGGACATCATCTTCACCGGCCTGTCCTCGTTGCCCAGTGCCGGCCGCGAGACCTGGGCCAGTGGCATGGGCTCCTCGCCGGGCGGCATCGCCAACCTCGCGACGGCGGCGAGCCGACTGGGGCTGCGCACCTCCCTGGCGGCGGCCTTCGGCGACGACGTGTACGGCGAGTTCTGCTGGCGCACGCTGGCCGACCAGGAGGGCGTCGACCTCTCCCGCTCGCGCAGCTTCAAGGACTGGCACTCCCCGGTCACCGTGTCCCTCTCCGCGCTGGGCGATCGAACCATGATCACCCACGAGCATCACGCCCCTGTGCCGGCCGGCGAGATGATCGGTCGGCCGCCTCGGTCGCGGGTGGTGATGGTCGAGCTCGACGCCGAGCTCGACCTCGTCCGGACCGACGGCTCGGGCGGTGACGGCCCCTCCACGTCCTGGATCGACCTCGCCAGAGCGGACGGCTCCCTGGTGTTCGCCGACGTCGGCTGGGACGACAGCGGCCGTTGGTCGCGGACGGTGCTCGACCAGCTGGAGATGTGCCACGCGTTCGTGCCCAACGCGGCCGAGGCGATGGCCTACACCCGGTCCGAGACCCCGCGCGAAGCCCTGTATGCGCTAGCTGACCGCGTGCCGCTGGCCGTGGTCACCAACGGCAGCCAGGGAGCGATGGGCATCGACTCGGCGACCGGTGAGGAGGCCGAGGTGCCGGCGCTGCGCGTGTCCGCGATCGACCCCACCGGCGCCGGCGACGTGTTCGCCACCGGTCTGGTCCTCGGCACACTGCACGGCTGGCCACTCGCCGACCGGCTCGCCTTCGCGGCCGTCTGCTCCGCCCTAGCCGTCCAGCAGTTCGGCGGGTCGCTGGCCGCCCCCACCCTCGGCGACGTCCTGGACTGGTGGCACGCGGTCCGCCAGGAGACCGGGTCGAGTGCCTACCTGTCCTCCCTGCGCCGCCGCTACGCCTTCCTCGATGACCTCGTGCTCTCGGGCCCGGTGCGTGACCGTCGGCGGGCTACGGCCACGATCGCCCGACTCTCCGACCTCGGGCTGCCGACATGACACGTCCACCCTCGCCGCACCCTGCCGCACCCGTCGCCGAACCGAAGGAGCACCCCATGCCGGACATCCCCCGACTGTCCCGCCGAGCAGTCACCGCCGTCGCCGTCGCAGGCGCACTCCTGGCTGCCGGCTGCAGCGCGCCAGGATCGAACAACACCCCCTCGGGGCAGTCGGCGAAGAAGCCCTCCGCGATCTCCACCGACCCGGCCTCGGCCGGCAAGCTCACGCTCCGGGTCTGGGACCAGGAGGTGCGCGGGGGGCAGAACCAGGAGATCACCCGCCTCAACCAGCAGTTCGAGAAGAAGTACCCCAACGTCACGATCAAGCGGACGGCGAAGAGCTTCTCCGACCTCAAGACCACCCTGAAGCTGGCACTGTCCGGCAACAACCCACCCGACGCGGTCGAGGTGAACCAGGGCTACCCGGACATGGTCTCGTTCGTGAAGGCCGGGATGCTGCTGCCGTTGGACAGCTACTCCTCGGTCTACGGCTGGAAGGACCGCTACCCCCCGACACTGCTCAACCTCAACCGGGTCAACGCCGACGCCACCAAGTTCGGGACCGGCAAGCTCTACGGCCTCTCGCAGATGGGGGAGTACGTCGGGGTCTACTACAACAAGAAGAACCTCAGCGCGGCCGGCATCACCCCTCCGAAGACCTGGTCGCAGTTCGAGTCGGACCTCGCGAAGGTCAAGGCGGCCGGCCAGATCCCGATCCAGTTCGGCAACCTGGACAAGTTCCCCGCGATCCACACCTTCGGCGTCATCCAGGCCCAGGCCACCGGGGACCAGACCGTGCGCGACCTCGTCTACGGCAGCGGCGGTGCGAAGTGGACCGCCGACAAGACGGTGGCGGCCGCCCAGACCCTGCAGGACTGGGTGAAGAAGGGCTACTTCCCGCCGGGCGTCAACGGGATCGGCTACGACGACTCCAACAAGGCGTTCGGCCAGGGCAAGGGCGCCTTCCTGATCACCGGCACCTGGGCGGCGGCCGACCTGAAAGGTCCCATGGGGTCCTCCCTGGGGCTGATGGTGCCGCCCGCCAGCACCGGTGGCTCACCCACGACCACCGGGGGTGAGTCCCTCGCCTTCGGTATCACCTCCAAGTCCTCGCACGCCGACGTCGCCGCGGCGTACATCAACTTCCTCACCGACGCCCACGCCCAGGACGTGATCCTGCAGGCCGGCAACCTGCCAGCCGTGCCGGGGCCGTCCGCCGTGCAGCTGGCGGGGGCGCCGGTCAACCAGGAGATGGTCGCCGGTTGGAAGAGCGTCAACCAGTCCGACGGGCTGGTGCCCTACCTCGACTACACGACGCCGACGTTCTACGACACGATCACCGCGGCGCTGCAGAACCTCATCGGGCAGAAGTCGACGCCGCAGCAGTTTGCCGAGAAGCTGCAGGCCGACGTCGACGCCTTCCACAACGGCTGAGCACCGGTGTCCCGGACCGAGACGACGCCCGGGTCGAGGAATCCGCAGCGTGACTCCTCGAACGGCGACGTCACAAGACGCTACCGGCGTCGCTCGCCGGGGGAGCCACGCGCCGTCGGATACCTCTACGCGCTGCCCGCGGCGGTCGTGTTCGGGCTGCTCATCCTGGTGCCCCTGGGTCAGTCGGTCTTCTACTCGTTCTTCGACTGGGACGGCCTGTCGGTGGCGACCCCTGCGGGGTTGTCCAACTACACCTCGCTGTTCACCGACCCGAGCCTGCGCGCGCCCTTCGTGCACGCCCTGGTCCTGTTGCTGTTCTACGCGCTGTTCCCGGTCCTCATCGGACTGCTGCTGGCGGCAACCATGTCACGGGTGAAGGTGCACGGCCTGGCCTTCTTCCGCACCGTCCTGTTCTTGCCCCAGGTGCTGGCGATGGTCGTGGTTGCGGTGACCTGGCGGTGGGTCTACGCGCCCAGCGGCGTTCTGAACGAGGTGCTCCGGCGCATAGGACTGGGCGGGTTGGCCCGGGCCTGGCTCGGGGACTTCAACCTCGCGCTGCCCGCGGTCGGGGTCGCCGGCACGTGGGTCGGGTTCGGCCTGTGCATGGTGCTGTTCATCGCGGGCGTGCAGAGCATCCCCAGGGAACGCTACGAGGCGGCGAGGCTCGACGGTGCCGGCGCGTTCCGGGAGTTCCTCGCCGTCACGCTTCCCGCGCTCCGGCCGCAGGTCGCAGTCGCGGCCACCTTGACCATCGTCGCGGGGTTGCGCAACTTCGACCTGATCTACCTCACCACCGCCGGCGGACCCGGCAACAGCACCTCCGTGCCGGCCTACGAGGTCTACCACCGCGCGTTCGAGACCGGCCAGGTGGGTGCGGCCGCTGCGATCGGTGTCGCGCTGACCGTGCTGATCTTCGTCCTGTCCGTGGTCGTCTCTCGGCTCATCGCGGGAAGGGATGACCGGTGATCACCTCCAAGCTGGACCGCACGGTCACCTACCTGATCCTCCTGGTCTTCACCGTTGTCGCGGTTCTGCCCGTGCTGCAGATCGTCACCACCGCGTTCACCAGCTCGCAGGCCGCCACCCCCGGCCTGCGGCTACCCGACGGCTTGGCCTGGCACAACTTCGTGACGGCGTGGGAGCGCGGTCACTTCGGGGTCTACCTGCGGTCCTCGGCACTGGTCACTGTGACGGTGGTGATCGCCTCCGGACTGCTGTCCACCCTGGCGGCATACGCCTTCGGAACGATGCGCTTCCCCGGCTCGACCGTGATGTTCTACCTGTTCGTTCTGGGTCTGACCATCCCCGAGGAGGCCCTGGTCATCCCCCTGTACTACGACTTCCGCGGGCTCGGGCTCACCGACACCTACTGGGCGCTGATCTTGCCCCAGACTGCTCAGTCGATCGCCTTCGGCACCTACTGGATGCGCACCTACTTCGCCAGCACCTCGCCGTCACTGATCGAGGCGGCGCGTATCGATGGCGCGAACAGCTGGCACATCTTGTGGCGGGTGCTGGTGCCTGCGGGACGGCCCGCCATCACGACCATGGTGGTCATCACCTTCATGTGGACCTGGAACGAGTTCCTGCTCCCGCTGGTGATGGTCTCCTCGGACTCCCTGCGCACCGTCCCCCTGGGGCTGGCCTTCTTCTCCGGCCAGCACTCCTCGGAGGTGTCGCTGCTGGCGGCGGGCGCCGTCCTGGTCGCCCTGCCGGTGGTCGTGGTCTACCTGGTCTTCCAGCGCCGGTTCATCGAAGGGATGCTGACCGGCGCCGTGAAGGAGTGAGAGTCAATCGGACGGGGCCTGGACCCCGCGTCTCTAGGAAGGATGTCCCATGAAACCACCCGGAACAGGAGGGCGGAGTCTCAGGTCCGCCGTCTTGGCCTCAGCCGCGACCCTCGCGGTCGGTGCCCTGGTCGCGACCACACCCGCACAGGCGGCGGTCGGTGTCGGTGCGGCGGCGGGATCCTCGGCGTCGGCGGCCACATCGGCAACCACGACGACATCGTCCGCGGCAGCCTCCGCGCTGACGAGGACCGTCGGGCACAAGCACGGGCCGTACGTCGCCCCGGCCCGCACGAAGATCAACGTGATGGGCGAGTGGGCCCACCCCGACGACGACACGTCGATCATCGGCCCCTGCGGGGTGTGGCACCACAGGTATGGCACTAGGTGCGGAATCATCCAGGTCACCCGCGGTGAGGGCGGCGGCAATGCCACCGGCACCGAGTCCGGCACCGACCTGGGCCTGCGCCGGGAGAACGAGGACCGGGTCGCGCACTACCGCTCCGGCACGACCGACATCTACTACGTCGACCGGGTGGACTTCTTCTACAACCAGAGCGCGCCGCTGACCAACCTGATCTGGGACCACCAGGAGACACTGCGCCGTGTCACCCGGATCATCCGGACCACCCAGCCCGACGTCTACGTCGGCTTCACGCCGACGCTGGCCGCCGGGCACGGGAACCACCAGGTCGCCGGGCGACTGATCTGGGAGGGCATGCAGGCCGCGGCCGACCCGTCGATGTTCCCCGAGCAGCTGCGCGGTGAGCACCCACTGTCGACCTGGCAGGTCAAGAAGGTCTTCTCCGGGGGGAGCACCGCCGGCACCGGTGGCACCACGACCGCGGCGAACTGCACGCGGGGCTTCGTTCCGACGGCGTCGAGCTCCGACACCGTCGCCGGGGTGTGGACCGGCGGCGCCTCGCCGTACCTGTGGCCGAACGGGAACCTGCAGAATCAGCCGGTCGGCACCCCGAAGACCTGGCAACAGGTCAATGACGAGGGTCGCTCGGCCTACCCGACACAGAGCCGGGTGATGTATCAGGGCGTCTCCGCGCCCGGGTGCCCGAAGTTCGCGATGACCGACTCGTTCGTCCCGTTCCCACCGAACACGCTGCGCGACGGCGCAGCGAACCCGGCTGCGGGCAGCGACGCCGCGATCTTGGACGGCGCC
Source organism: Nocardioidaceae bacterium (assembly GCA_040006355.1). Lineage (GTDB taxonomy): Bacteria > Actinomycetota > Actinomycetes > Propionibacteriales > Nocardioidaceae > Nocardioides_B. The sequence goes on from JBDTXF010000013.1 coordinate 7,844, forward strand.
ACTCGGCGAGACCCCGGTGGCCTGCCGCTCGGCACCGGTGAGCACCTGACCTTCTCGCGCTTCTACAACGTGCCTGGCGTCCCGTTCCGGGCCACTCTTCACCTGTCCGCAGGGGATGTCGCGCTGCGCGCCGGGCGCGTGCGCCTGACAGTGCCGGAAGGCTGGAGCGTCAACGGCTCCCGGCACGTCCGACGGATCGCGCCGCACCACTCCCGCGTCGTACGGTTCGCGGTGACCCCGCCTGCCGACGCCGGCGTGGGTCAGAACACCAAGATCTCGGCTCTCTACCGGGCCGCTGGTCGGACCGGCTACACCGACCAGGTCGTGCAGCTGGTCCCTGCTGTCGAGGGACGCATGCACCGCATCGGCAAGTGGGCGGAGTACGACGACTGGTTGACCAACACGGCGCCGGAGGCTCAGCGCCTCGGTCGCTCGAGCGCCGTGACCACCATCGGCATCGGCAAGACCGTCACGTTGCCCGTGGACGTGCACAACTGGTCCGATGCCGCGCAGAGCGGCACCGTCTCGCTCGATCTGCCCGGTCGGCTGAAGGCGGACCGGACGAGCGCCGCCTACAGCGACCTCGCCCCGGGGGAGTCCACTCGGGTCAGCTTCGTGCTGACCGACGACGGCGACCCTCTGCCCGCCGACCAGCAGACCACGGTGGGGCTCACCACGACCTCGTCCGCGGGCGGTGCCACCACGACGGCGGCCAGCAGCTCCAGTGAGCAGGTCTCCGTCTCGGTCGTCCCGACCAGCACGGTGTCGCAGTCGACGACCGCACCCACGATCGACGCGAAGCAGGGGGCTGGAGAGTACGCCGGCCCCGAGCTGGACATCGGCCGGGTCTGGCAGGGCGCGAACTACTGCACCGGCGCAGCCGACTGCGGACGCTCCACCGAAGGCGTCGCCGACCACAGCTGGGCCAAGGTCAGCTGGCACGGTGACGCGCTGTACCTCTTCGCGCACATCCGTGACGACGCGCAGTCCTACGCGGTGACCCCGCAGGAGTGTGTGGCGCACTGGCTGGCAGACTCGGTGGAGTTCCAGATCGACCCACGAGGCAACGCCTCCGACAACGCGCTGGACACCGGCAGCACCTTCAAGCTCGGGGTGTTCCCCTTCACCAACGACCCGGACAACACCAACGGCAACGGGGCGAACGGACCGTGCTGGGAGCGAGACGCCGACAACCACCAGGGGTATGCCACGGGACCCCTGGCCGACACGGTCGCCCAGGCCCCGAACGCCCCTGGCGTCGAGGTCGCCTCCTCGGCGACGTGGGTCGGTGACAACCAGACGACCACCGACCACAGCTACGCCGGAGGTGGCTACGACCTGGAGGTGAAGGTGCCGACCGCCGACCTCCCGGCGGCGATCGACCCCGCGCACATGGGTCTGAACATCACGCCCTACGACGAGGACGACACCTCGGCGGAGGGGTCCACGACCCTGCGGCACATCGACAACAGCACCCGACTCGGGTGGTCCGCGTTCAACAGCGTGCAGTCCGACCCCTTCCGGTGGGGCCAGACCACTGTCGACGGCTACACGCCACCGGCGTCGCAGCCGACCGAGGCCGGGGCGCCGATCGTGGGACACCCCAACCTGGACGGGACGATGTCCCCCCAGACGATCGCCCAGTCCGCGCGCAACGGGGTCCCGATCGCCGGACGCGTACCGGCACCCCGCGACGACCGGATCGTCTCGCTGACCCGTCCGCAGGTGCGCGGCAACAGAATCCTGCTCACGGTGCACGCCAGCGGCAAGGGTCAAGCGCAGCTGTACGGCTACACGGGCAACCCTGGGTACACGCCGGTCTACACGACATCGTGCTCCCGACAGCTGGACCCGCCGCCGGACTACGGGCTGACGCCATGTGCGCTGTCCGACGGCGGCACCCCACGCTGGTCACCTGACATGGCTGGACGGCTGCTGACGCAGCGGGCGGTCCAGCTGCACCGCGGGTCCCAGCAGGTCACGTTGCACCTGGACCGCACGCAGGTCGAGCGGTTCCGGCGTACCGGCCGGGTTCTGGTCTCCTTCACCGGGGTCCAGGGTGGAGTCCAGGCACTGGACTCGCAGGGAACCCGCTGAGCGATCCTGCATCTGCCGCCGGTTCCACGTCTCACAAGGACGTGGAACCGGCGCCGGGACCCGGCCCTGCTCTGCGCGGGGTGACGGGCGGGGCCGACCCACTGCGATCGAGGAGACGAGATGGAAGTAGTGATCGTGCCGGACAAGGCGGCCGGCGGGCGGCTGGTTGGCGGCGCCATCGAAGCACTGCTGACCCGGCAACCGACCGCCGTCCTGGGCTTGGCCACCGGCAGCTCACCCCGCCCGGTCTATGACGACCTGGCTCGTAGGCACCGGGCAGGCACGCTTTCCGCGGCGCACGCCCGGTCCTTCCAGCTCGACGAGTACGTCGGGCTCCCCGCACACCACCCCCAGAGCTACCACGCCGTGATCGCCCGGGAGGTCACCGAACGACTGGACTTCGCGCCCGGCGCCGCCGCGGGTCCCGACGGGTCCAGCGCCGACCTACCCGCCGCGTGCGCCGCGTACGAGCGGGCCATCACCGAGTCAGGGGGCATCGACCTGCAGCTGCTCGGCATCGGCAGCGACGGACACATCGGGTTCAACGAGCAGGTGTCCTCACTGGCCTCGCGGACCCGGCTCAAGACGCTGACCGAGCAGACCCGCCGGGACAACGCCCGCTTCTTCGACGACAACGTCGACTCCGTGCCACATCACGTGCTGACCCAGGGCATCGGCACCATCCTCGACGCCCGGCACGTCGTGCTGGTGGCCTGGGGTGCGGGCAAGGCTGGTGCCATCGCCCGCAGCGTCGAGGGCCCGGTCACCGCGATGGTTCCAGCCTCGGCTCTGCAGCTGCATCCTCATGCCACCGTCGTCGTCGATGAACCTGCGGCCCAGGAGCTCGCCCTGGATCACTACTACCGGGCCACCTGGACCGCGAAGCCCGCATGGCAGGGCCTGTAGGGATGGTCGGTTCGATCCCGCCTCAGCAGGTCGGGGGTCGGGCGAACGTGGCCTCGTCCCAGGCGCTCCCGAAAGCGGGCGAGTCGACGATGTCATGGCGGTAGTGCTGGCCCGCGGCGCCGACCAGACTGCACGCGCGACGTCGTCAGGGCCGTGAACGCGGCCGTCAACATCCCAGTAGTGTTCTGGCCCCTCCAGGAGGTCCTCGAAGCCGCGGTTGCTCAACCGGCCTGAACGAGTGGGCCAGCCGCATGCAGAATCGCTATCTCCGGGTTGAATGGAGCAACGCCGTCCGCCGTAGGCGCCGGCATCATGAGACGTTTGGCCGCTACGCCATGCCCCGTCGGTGAGCCCACGAACGGGCCACGATGGATGTGGGCGCGAGGTGCGTCACTCCGGCTCCCTTTGGGCGACCCTCGGCCCGTGGAGCTGGCTCAACCATGAACGGTGCCCGGCAGCTGGTCGCGCAACGCCCCCGCACGGAGAACCGCCGGAAACACCTTTTGGCGAGGCCGTCCCCAAGCACTGTGACGACGTTGAGACATCCGAGTCTAGGCGCCGCCCTTCATCGTGTCGTTGAACCTGGTGGTGAAACCGATCTCGTCGGTCCGCTGTGTGTCACGACGTACGCGGGCCGGTTCGACGAGCACTTCAGCTTCGTCGGTCTCCAGGAGCGCCAGGGTCTCCGCGATGAAGTCAGTCAGGGGCATGGCGCGGGGGTCGGTCAGGTTGACGTCCATGAGACCCGTGCGAGTGAACGGCGGCAGGATCTCGAGCACTTGGACTGCGGTGTCCTGGAGTACGTACCTCAGGGAGAGTGTGTACGAATGCAGCGCGGCCTTGGTGGCTGAATACATCGAGGACGACGCCAACGGGGCGTAGCCAAGCATCGAGGAGACATTGATGATCGTCGCCAACGGTTGAACACGGAGGTGTTCGATCAGCGCTGAGACCATCCTGATCGGGCCCATCAGGTTGGTGGCGACGATGGCCAACAGTTGTGTGTCGTCGATGGCCCGACCAGGGTCGTCACCGATCATCACGCCCGCATTGTTGATGAGCACGTCGAGTGCGGGAAACCGTTCGAGCAGGTCGCGGACCGCTGCCGCGATGCTCGAGGGATCCGAGACATCCATGGTCAGAACATGCACGCCCGGGTTCGCCGCGGCCACCTCCTCGAGCACTGCAGTTCGTCGGCCCGCGATCACGACCTGATTCCCTCTTTCATGCAACTCCGCGGCGAGACCGCGACCGATGCCAGAGCCTCCACCGGTGAGGAGAATCGTTCGGCCGGTGAGTCTCATGTGGTCCCTCCGAGGAACGCGGAGTACTGGCGCCGCACGAACTCCTCGAAACTGGTTGGAGGGTGCCCGAGCAGCCAGGTCAGGACGTTCGGGTTTCCGATGAAGTCATGGCTGCTGTAGCGGGCAGTGATCGAGCGCAGCACCCGGATTTGGTGGGTCACTTCCTTCGGGTCCGCGTCACCGACCCACGCCTTCAGATAGGTGTCGGCGTCGATCTGACGCACGCCGATCTGACGGCCGAGGACCGTCGAGATGATCTCCCCCAGCTGGTGGGCGGTGTGCAGTCCCGGTCCCACCAGTTCGTAGGTGGCCCCGGCGTGGCTGCCGCTGTGGGTCAACACCTCCACCGCCACATCGGTCACGTCCTCCAGGGCCACCATCGACTGACGGCGCTCCAAGGACCAGGACAGTTCGAAGACGCCTCGCTCGAAGACTGGTCGAAGTTTGAGCGGCAGCATGTAGTTCGCGGGCTGCAGGATCGTGAACTCCAAGCCAGAGGAGAGCAGGTGCTCCTCGATGTCACGCTTGATCTCATGCTGCACGAGTTCGGTGGTGATGGCGTGCAGCACCGAGCTGAACACGACGTGCTCGACGCCGTACTCCCGTGCGGCATCGACCACAGCCAGGCCGATCGCTCGCTCGCGTGGGTGGATCGTGGGGCCGACGTGGTAGATCTTCTCAACGCCGCGGACTGCTCGGGCGATGGTGCGTGGGTCGCTGAGGTCACCGACCACCACGTCGCTCACGCCAGCAGCACGCAGCTGAGCTGCGGAGGACTCCGACGCGACGCTGCCCCGCACCGACATCCCGTCTGCCAGCAGTTTGGGAACCAGCAACCGGCCCTGGTTGCCGCGGGCGGCCGTCACCAGGATCATGAGAGGTTCATACCTGCCATCGCGGTCTTCACCGGACTCGGGCCCCAGCGATCCAGACTCCGCGGATGGCTCGCGTCGAAGTAATGTCGCGGCTGGGGTCCCCGGCACAGAGCACGAGGTCGGCCCTGAGCCCGGGGGTGATCATCCCCCGGTCGGAAAGTCCGAACGCGGACGCGGCCAGCGACGTGGCTCCTTCCAGGGCCGCACCCGGTGTGAGCCCTGCGCCGACGAGTCGTTCCAGCTCTTCGTGTAGGGATTCGCCGTGCAGGGGGCTGAACGGCGCGTGCGGATCGTCGTTGGCGTCGGTGCCGGCCAGCACCACCTTTCCGGAGCTCCTGAACAACGCAACCGTGGACTCGGCGTGTGCGTAGTTCATCCGTAGTGCGGAGACCACGACGGAGAGCAGTCGGATTTTCAGCCTGCCGCCGATCGCATGAACCACACCATCCATCATCGAAAGGGTCGGGATGAGGGTGACCGAGCGCTGCTCCAGTTCCGACCTGAAGTCGGCGCCTAGGCCAGCGGTGATCGCGGTATGGGTGACGACGTCGATGCCGGCACGAACGGCTGTGCACAAGGTGTCGGCGCTGACGATGTGCGCCACGGTGAGCAACCCGGCCTCGTGGGCGGAGGCCACCAAGGCCGCGATGGTCTCTGGTTTCAAGGGTTTGGTCCCGGGGAACCTGGGGTCTTCCACGATGATCTTGATGTAGTCGGACCCCTCGGCGATGCGCTCGTCGATAAAGCGGCGCGCGTCCTCAGGTCCGGTCACCCCACTGGACGCCGGCATCCCCATCGAGGTGATGAACATCGAACCGGGTCCGCTCGCCGGGCGTCCCGCGGTCTTCAGCGTGGGCAGTCCGGGACTGTCGCGCAGCGCGAGCGTTGCTTCCAGGTTAGGTGCACCCATGTCGAGAAGTGTCGTGACACCCCATCGGGATGCGGCCTCGAGGTGGCTCCGCTCGGAGACGTGGACGTGGGCGTCGATGAGGCCGGGCAGCAGAGTGCAGCCGGTGCCGTCGATGACCTCGGCGTCGGCGGGGACCGGGCCATCCTGGATCATGCCGTCCTCGATCAGCACCGTTGCCGGTCCGCTCGAACCGTGACCGTCGAAGATCCGCGCGCCGGTGATCGATGTGGCTGTGCTCACGATGATGCCCTCGCTTCGGTGGTCCGACCGGCAAGCCGCGTCGGGAGCTCATTCGCGTCGGCGGCGACGAGATCTCCACACCACGCGATGATCTGGTCCGGCCGCACCACGATCGTGGTCCCTCCGAGCGCGTCAAGTTCGCGTTTCTCGACGTGGGCCGTTGTCAGTGGCATCCCGGACCGTTGGGCTGCCGCGACCAGTCCCTCGACGTTGCCGGGGTCAGCCGTCAGTACAACGTGGTCCGGTCCCACCAGATCCAGGGTCGAAACGCCGGGGGTCACCCAGCGATGCGGCAGGCGGCGTCCCGGGTAGGCGCGAGTTTGCCAAGCTTCCGCGTGCGCCGGGGAGGCGGGGATGATGGGCGACGTGTCGTAGCGGTGGCCCAGGACCAGGTCGAGGCTGAAGTACTCGGCCCGTTTGGTCTCCTCGATACGGTCCTTAGCGCGGCGACGAGCCGAAACTCCTGCCGGACCAGGCGCCACCAGGTCTGCGCTCAGCAGCTCGGGTGCCAGGGTGGCCATATTCGAGGCCGCTTCGTCGATGACGCGGCGATGCAAGGGGCGGCGTTCTGCCTCGTAGGAGTCGAGCAGCCCGGCCCCAGCCCATCCGTCCAGGTAGGCGGCGAGCTTCCAGCCGAGGTCGACGGCGTCGCCGATGCCGGTGTTGAGTCCGTGTCCGCCGAACGGGGGGTTGAGGTGGGCCGCGTCGCCGATGAGGAACACGCGTCCTTGCCGGCATCGGTCGACGAGCTCCATACGTGCGGTCCACGGGTCGGTGCTGATCACCTCGACTGGGAGGTCCTGCCCGATGGCACCGCGGACCAGTCGCGCCGCGTCCAGGTCCGGCGCGGTGCCGTCGACCCCGAAGGCGATCAGCCACCACAGGCCCTCCCTGTCGATGGGACCCATCATTCCGGGGGTCTGCTGGTTCAGCACCCAGGTCTGGACGGCCGGAGGATGGGGATCGAGGGCACCCAGCTTGGGGGACCGGAAGACAACGCCAGTGTTGGGCCGCAGACTCCTGGTGCCCTGGTACGCCGCACCAATCTCGTCGCGCACGACGCTGCGTGCGCCGTCGGCGCCCACGAGGAAACGGGTGTGGATCTGCGACAGCGTGCCCGAGGGATCGCGTACCTGGACCTCGACTGCGTCGCTTCGGCTCGCGCCGACCTTGCTCACCCGCCAACCGAGCCTCAGGTCGACGCTGGGGAGCTCACCCACGACCGCTCGCAGTACATCCTCGAGGGCGTACTGAGGCATCTGTTGCCCTCGCTCGGGCGACGTGTCCTCATCGCCCAGGCCGAGTACGCCGCTGAAGCGAGTGATCTCCTCGCCCACGAACGTCGTGCGGAAGCACACGTCCTGCGACCACGAGACGGGCAACGGAGCTGCGGAGCGTACTCGATCGGCAAGTCCCCATCGACGAAAGTGCTCCATGGTGCGGGTATTGAGGGTCTTCGCCCGGGGTCGCAGTCGCGTCGGCTCCAGGCGCGGTTCGACGACAACGCACTCGACTCCCCGCAGGCCGAGCTCCACGGCGAGCGCGAGCCCGACGGGTCCTCCACCGGCAATCAGCACCGAGGTGGCGAGGGACTTCCCAGTAGCGGTCATGCGACGACGGCGGTTGCCTCAGAGGTGACAGCGCAGCTGTGTGCGAAGGCGAGTTGCTGCAGATGCAGTGAGGCCCCGACGAGGTGGTGATCGATGGAGTGTCCCGCCGAGGGCATCGACGAGACGCTGATCGGTCCGGGGAAGCGGCTCTCGTAGTCGGCCAGGGCCTCGGGCGAGGAGTCCCACAGCGCGTCGTACTCCGCGAGAACGCTGTGCACCGGGACGTCGATCGCGCCGGCCACTTCGTCCAACCGTTCGGCAGCCCAGACCGGGGCGCGGACCAGCTCCACGAACGGTGTCGGCGCGTAGGAGCCGTGGGCGGCGCGCAGCGCCGCTTCGCTGAAGGTGCCGGCAGGTCCGAACATCACGCCGTCGCGGTCTGGGACTGGGAGGTCGACCACTCCCGAGAGCGGGAGACCGCCCAGGGTCTCGGCGGCGCCGCCCGCCGGGATGCGGGCGCCGTTGCCGCTGGTCGCTACGCCGAGGAGCGGCCATGAGGGGTGCCGCGCAGCGATCTCGAGGCTGATCATCCCGCCGATGGAGTGCCCGACCAGGACCACCCCGGAGGTCGGCCAGATCTCGGTCGCCTGCCCGATCGCCTCGTCGAGGATCGCCGCCTGGCGGGCGAAGGTGTTCTCCTCCTCGGGCAGCAGGGTGCTCTCGCCGTACCCAGGACGGTCAATCGTCAGCACCGCGAAGCCGTTGCGTCCGGCGACCTCGAGAAACGAGCCCAGCGGGCCG
>JBDTXF010000014.1:0-16470 GCA_040006355.1 Nocardioidaceae bacterium
ACCCCGGAGGAGCTCGCCAAGGAGCTCGACATGACCCCCGAGAAGGTCATCGAGGTCCAGAAGTACGGCCGCGAGCCGATCTCGCTGCACACTCCGCTCGGTGAGGACGGCGACTCCGAGTTCGGCGACCTGATCGAGGACTCCGAGGCCATCGTGCCGGCGGACGCGGTCTCCTTCACGCTCCTCCAGGAGCAGCTGCACGCAGTCCTCGACACGCTCTCCGAGCGGGAGGCCGGGGTGGTGTCGATGCGCTTCGGGCTCACCGACGGCCAGCCGAAGACCTTGGACGAGATCGGCAAGGTCTACGGCGTCACGCGCGAGCGGATCCGTCAGATCGAGTCCAAGACGATGTCGAAGCTGCGGCACCCGTCGCGGTCGCAGGTCCTGCGCGACTACCTCGACTGATCACCTGAGCCCGCTGCGGGGGAAGGGCAGGCGCCTCAACCGCACCGACCCCGGCGGCTGAGGCGCCTCAGTGTCCCGCCGGCGGGTCCAGCACCGCCCCGACCACCTGCAGCCGGGCGCGCAGGTCCCGGACGTAGGCGACGGCCTCCCCCAGCGACCCGGGCGGGGTTCGCAGGCCCTCAGGCGTCTCGGCGGCGAGGGGTGAGCCGCCGGTGCCGAGCCCGGCACAGCACACGCTGGTGCCGTCCGCGCCGGTCAGGTCGAGATGGCCGACGGTCGCCCGGACCATCGATGGCGCGAGGAGCAGACCGGCCGAGACGCCGAGGACCAGCATCACGACGAGCATGACGCAGGCGCGCAGCAGACCACACACCACCTGGAAGCAGCCGAACACGAGATCCCCCCCGGGACATGGCATGAGATGGAGCCGCCAAGGCCAGTAAAGTGGACAATCCGGACCTTCGCAAGGAGGGAACCGGGAGCGCGTCTGTCCGGACGCGCACCAGCACCCGGACCGGGGCTGGGCCTCAGCCTCCGGCGACCAGGCCGACGGCCATCGCGCACAGTCCGAGCCCGACTCCCTGGGCCCGGTGGATCCGCTCGTGCAGCATCAGCGCAGCCAGCAGGACGGTGCTGGCGGGGTAGAGCGAGGACACCACCCCGGCGATGGTCAGCAGGCCGCGTTGGCTCGCCAGCAGGAACAGCCCGGTCGCGGTCGACCCGAGCGGGCCGGCCAGCAGCGCCAGGCGCACGGTCCGGCCATGGGGCACCCAGGCTGCGCGCAGCAGGACCGCCAGCATCACGACGGCAGGCACGCTGACCACCTGGCACAGCGCGAGCGGCCACCAGCCGGCCGAGGAGGGCACCTGGCCCAGGCACGCGAACAGCAGGCCGAACCCGAGGCCGGCGAGGACCCCGTCCACCAGCCCGGCTGCCAGGGGTCCCCTGCGGGCCCCGACATCGGCCTCGACATCGGCCAGGGGGTCGCCGCCGGTGCTGGAGACCAGCCAGATGCCCGGGAAGGCCGCCAGGACGCCCACCCAGACCAGCGGCGCGGGACGCTCTCCGCCCGCCGCCCCGGCGAGGACGGGAACCAGCGCCGCGCCGACCGCGGACACCGGCGCGACCACGCTCAGCCGACCCGATGCGAACCCGCGGTAGAGGAAGCCGACTCCGGCGCCGCTGCCGATGCCGGCGAGAGCGGCCCACCAGAGGTCGACGGCGACCGGGTCGCCGTGGACGAAGAGCGCGACCAGGACCGCACAGGACGCCGAGGAGGTCTGGGCCAGCACCGCGACCGGCCAGGCGGAGGTCCGTCGCGAGACGACGCCGCCCAGGAAGTCGGACAGACCATAGGCAAGGGCTGAGCCCAGCGCCAGCACGACGACCACCTCAGCACCGCCCCGCGTCCTGCGGGGACACCCGCTCAGACAAGGACGGCCCCCACCAGCCAGGTGAGGGCTGCGAGCAGGCCGGTGGCGAGCTCGATCAGCAAGGAGAGCCCGACGGCGCGCAGCGCGGATGTCGTCGAGGGCCATGCTTCCTGACGTCCCACGCGGAGGACCTCCGCGGCGTAGACGCCCAGCACGAAGCCGAGCAGCAGGCCCACGACCGGCACGACGAAGAAGCCGAGCACGGCGACGGCACCACCGGCGACGAGCGTGCGGCCCGGGACGCCGGCCTCGCTCAGCCGACGACCGGGCACGGCGTACTTCACCACGGTTCCCGTCAGCAGGAGGGCCGCCACGACGGCCAGCACCGCCCAGCCGGCGGCGGAGGAGACCAGCACCGCCCAGACCACGACGGCAGCCAGGATCAGCAGCGTCCCCGGCAGGACCGGCACCACCACCCCGGCGAGCCCGACGAGGACGGCGAGCCCCACCAGGAGGTCGGTCAGCACCATGGGCGTCACCCTGTCACAGCCACCCGGGTCACAGGCGCGTGACCTTGCGGAAACCCGCCCGACACATCGCGTCCGAGACGGCGCAAGCCCCGGGCAGTGCCCGGGGCTTGCGGATCGTCGTCGAGGAGTGCGCCGAAGCGCTCGTCCTACGGAGTCGGGGTCGGGGTGTCGACCAGCTTGTCGGTCTCGTCGTGGACTGCCACGGCGATCTCGCGGAGCTTGTCACCGTGCTCGCGTGCGTGGTGCGCGCAGAACAGGAGGTCACCGCCGCCCGCGAGCTCGACACGGAGGTAGGCCTGGGCGCCACACCGGTCGCAGCGGTCGAGCGCTGTCAACGGTGTCGTAGGGGCAACTGCAGTGGTCATCTGAGGCCTCTTTCCTTCCTTGGTGTCCTGCTCAACGTAACCCGGGGGTCCAACTGTTCCCTCGTGTCGTCTCACCAGGTCCAACATCACATCACGGCTGGCGCTTCCCACCGGTGGGCGGTATCTCCCGGTCGAGCCGGGTGACCTCTCCCACAGAGGCCCTGCTGGTCCCGCACACGTCGTTCGTCACCAAGTCTGACGTGGTTGGGTCCCTGACGTTGCCAATCGGCCACACTTCAAACAACTCGTTGCCGCATCGTGACTCAACCGCGAGCTGATGCCGCACACCCCATCGTGGCGCGCCCGGGTCGACATTGCGGGTAGGCGTGGCGAAGAGGGGTCCCTGGGCGTGTCGCGGGTAGATTTCGACCAGTCCCCACCACGCCTCGGCCCGCCCTCGCAGAAGGAGCCCCGTGCCCGCCCGCACCGTCGGAGGAACCGCCATCGACAACTCCTACAACGCCCACCACCTGCTGGTCCTCGAGGGCCTGGAGGCGGTGCGGAAGCGGCCCGGCATGTACGTCGGGTCGACCGACACCCGCGGGCTGATGCACTGCGTCTGGGAGATCATCGACAACGGCGTGGACGAGGCGCTGGCCGGCGCCGCGCACCGCATCGAGGTGGACCTGCATGCCGACGGGTCGGTCGAGGTGCACGACGACGGCCGGGGCATCCCGGTGGACAAGGAGCCCAAGACCGGCCTGCCCGGGGTCGAGGTGATCTTCACCAAGCTCCACGCAGGCGGCAAGTTCGGCGGGGGGTCGTACGTCGCGACGGGCGGGCTGCACGGCGTCGGCGCCTCGGTGGTCAACGCGCTCTCGGCCCGGCTCGACGTCGACGTCGAGCGGTCCCCGGCGATCCAGGGGATGTCGTTCCAGCGCGGCAACCCCGGGGTCTTCGCCGCGGAGGGCCCCGAGAGCGGCTTCACCGAGCAGTCCGGGCTCAGCCGCAAGGGCGCCCGGGCGAGGAAGGGGGTCACCGGCACCCGGGTCCGGTTCTGGCCGGACCGGCAGATCTTCACCAGGGACGCGACCTTCGTCTTCGACGAGCTGGTCACCCGCGCACGGCAGACGTCCTTCATCGTCCCCGGTCTCGAGCTGGTGATCCGCGACCGCCGTGGCAGCGAGGTCGTCGAGGAGCGCTTCCGGCACGACGGTGGGATCGGCGAGTTCTGTGACTTCCTGGCCAGCGACGCGCCGGTCAGCGACGTGCTTCGCCTCGAGGGCCACGACCAGTTCACCGAGACCGTCCCGCTGCTCGACGCACAGGGGCACATGACCCCCCAGGACGTCGAGCGCGACCTCGCCGTCGACGTGGCGCTGCGCTGGGGGACCGGCTACGAGACCGAGCTGCGGTCCTTCGTCAACGTGATCGCCACCCCCAAGGGCGGGACTCATGTCGCCGGCTTCGAGCAGGCGGTCACCAAGACGTTCAACGAGGTGCTCCGCGCCACCAAGCAGCTGCGGGTCAACGAGCCGGACGTGGTCAAGGACGACGTGCTCGAGGGGCTGACGGCCGTCGTCACGGTGCGGCTGGCCGAGCCCCAGTTCGAGGGCCAGACCAAGGAGGTGCTGGGCACCCCGGCGGCGCGGGGCGTCGTGCGCAAGGTGGTGGCCGCCGAGCTGAGGACCTTCCTGACCTCGTCCAAGCGTGGAGAGCGGGCGCAGGCCAAGCTGGTCCTGGAGAAGGTCGCGAACGCCTCGCGCACCCGGCTCGCGGCGCGTCAGCAGCGGGACACCCAGCGGCGCAAGAACGCCCTGGAGTCCAGCGCACTGCCCTCCAAGCTGGCCGACTGCCGGTCGACCGACGTGGAGAGGAGCGAGCTGTTCATCGTCGAGGGTGACTCCGCGCTCGGGACCGCGAAGCTGGCCCGCAACTCTGAGTTCCAGGCGCTGCTGCCGATCCGCGGCAAGATCCTGAACGTCCAGAAGGCCTCGGTCGGCGACATGCTGAAGAACACCGAGTGCGCCTCGATCATCCAGGTGGTCGGTGCCGGCTCCGGGCGGACGTTCGACCTCGAAGCCCGCCGCTACGGCCGGATCATCTTCATGGCCGATGCAGACTCCGACGGCGCGCACATCCGCTGCCTGTTGGCGACGCTGTTCTACAAGTACATGCCCGAGCTGATCTCCAAGGGACGCGTCTTCAGCGCGGTCCCGCCGCTGCACCGCATCGAGCTGTCCAACCCGAAGAAGGGCATGGAGCGCTACATCTACACCTACTCCGACGGCGAGCTGCAGCGAAAGCTGGCCGAGCTGACCAAGCGGGGGGTGCGCTGGAAGGACCCGGTCCAGCGCTACAAGGGGCTCGGCGAGATGGACGCCGACCAGCTCGCGGAGACCACCATGGACCCCCGTCGCCGCACGCTGCGCCGGATCACCGCCGACGACGCGGATGCGGCCACCGCGGTGTTCGAGCTGCTGATGGGATCGGACGTCGCTCCGCGCAAGGAGTTCATCGTGCAGGGCGCCTACGAGGTCGACGCGGACTCGATCGACACCTAAGGCCTAGATCCCGCGGGTCAGCAGACCGGTGTCGACGTCGTACATGAAGCCACCCACCTCGACCTCGTCCGGGATCAGGGGGTGCGCGCGGATCGAGCGGACGTCGTCCTCGAGCGCGGCGTCCTGGTCCTCGACCACCTCGAAGGTCTGCCAGGACGCGTCCTGACCGGACGACGCGCTGATCCGCTCGCGCAGCTCCTCGAGCGTCGAGCTGGCCATCGCGCACCGGGTGTGCGGGACCACCAGGATCCGGTGCACGTTGAGCAGGTGCACACCGAGCACCAGGGCCTCGAGCGCCGCACTCGTCACCCGGCCGCCGGGGTTGCGGAAGATCTTCGCGTCGCCGGGGGCGAGGCCGAGCATGCCGAGCGGGTCGATGCGGGAGTCCATGCAGGTGACCACCGCCACCCCCCGGTGGGCGACGCCGTCGAACCCGCTCAGGGCGAAGGTCTCGGCGAAGCGGCGGTTGGCTGCGAGCAGGTCCTCGAAGGGGTAGGTCACGTCCGGAAGATATCGGATGCGGGTGTCGCGGTCGTATCCGTCCCGCTCCGGAGCGCGCGGAACAGGACCAGCGCCAGCAGGGCCGCCACCACCGCGCAACCGGCGGCCCCGACGAACACCGTCTGCAGCTGGGCCAGCCCGGCCTCCTTGAGGAGCCGGGTGTACGCCGCGCACTGGGTCCCCGAGGCGCACACGTCGGCGGGCGCCGGCAGGTCCACCTGCACCGCGTAGTAGCGACGCAGCCCGATGGTCGTGAGGGCGGAGATGCCCACCAGCATGCCGACCATGCGGGCGACCACCAGGAGGGCGCTGGTCACCCCGTGCACGCTGTCGGCCGTCGCGGCCAGCAGCGCGGCGTTGACGGGCGCCAGTGCGAGACCGAAGCCCAGCCCGGTGACGACCAGGGGCAGGGTGGCCACGGGGTGCTCCAGGCTGTCCAGCCCCCAGCTCGACATCGCGATGAAGCCCCCGGCGGCCAGCGCCGCACCGACCGCGGTCAGCACCCCGACCGGGACCAGGCGCAGCAGGTAGCCACCGGCGAGCGCGCCGACGGGCAGCGCCACCAGGAACCGCACCAGCACCAGGGCCGCGTCGAGCTGGGAGTCGGGATAGACCGTGAGCCGGGCGAACAGCGGGACGTCGACCAAAGCCGCGATCAGGGCGGCGCCGAGGAAGAAGCTCACCACGAGCGCACCCCACGCCGGTCGCGCGGCGAGCGCCCCCTGCGGGACCAGCGGCTCCGGCGCGTGGCGGGAGTGCTGCCAGAACAAGACCACGAACACCGCCGAGGCGAGCAGCAGCCACGGGCCGGCGGGTGAGAACACCGAGACCTCCGGGTCCGCGGTGGCGAACGCCAGGATCACCCCGGCGAGCGCCAGCGCGAGCAGCCCCGAGCCGCGCAGGTCGGCCTGGCGTGCGACGGCCACCCAGCGGCGTACGTCGACGAGCGGACGCCGGGCGGTCAGGCACCGGACGACGAGGGCAGCCGCCAGCACCACCACGGCGATGCCCATCGGCGCCAGCCAGCGGGAGTCGCCGGCCACCGGGACGAGCACGAGACCGAACGCGACGCTGGTGCTCAGGAACGGCGGCTGCACCATGGTCAGGACCAGGGCGACCAGCGTCAGGGCGGCCAGTGCCGCTCCCAGCAGGTCCGGCCGGCCCGGCGGAGCCGCGCGAAGACCCGTCGACCGCAGCGCGACTGCCAGCACCAGCGCCACGGCAAGGTTCAGGGCGAAGATCGCCTGCCACTGCGAGACGGCGAGCACCACGGCGCCGTACAGCGGACCGACCACGCTGCCCAGCTCCTGGACCGCGCCGACCACCCCGAGCGGTACGCCGCGCCGGGAAGGTGGGTAGAGGTCAGCCACCAGGGCCAGCGTCGCGGGCACCAGCCCACCGCCGCCGACGCCCTGCAGGAAACGCCCGGTGACCATGCTGGGCAGGTCGTAGGCGGCGGCCGTGACCAGCGACCCGAGCGCGAAGACCACCAGCGAGGCGACCAGGACAGGGAGGCGGCCGCGCAGGTCCGCGATGCGCCCGATCAACGGCAGCACCGCGACGTAGCCGAGCAGGAACCCCGAGACGATCGGGGCGGCTCGCTGAAGCTCGTCGACGGCGAGCCCGACGCCAGTCATCATGTCCGGGAGCGCGAGCACCACGACGTAGGTGTCCGCGGCCGCGAACGCGACCGCGACAGCCGCCAGGGAGAGCAGCAGCCGACTGCTCGGGGCCGTGGTCACGGAGCCGTGATGTTCTTCTTGGTCCCGTAGTCGGTGAAGGTGATGGTGTAGGTGACGTCGCCGGCCTTGGGGTAGAACGGCCCGGTCAGGACCGCCTTGGCCAGCCGGTCCTGGTCGGTGACGGTGAAGGTCGCGGCGAAGCTCGCGGCGGCCTTCGCCGTCGGGATCACCGCCGCCACGGCCTTGCCGGGAACCTTCGCGGAGTAGGAGGTCAGCACCGCCTTGCCCTGCCGGACCTCGCCGCCCTTCCGGACGCCGGTGGCTGCGGTGAGCAACGAGGAGAACCCGCCCTGGTCGTTCATCAGGTTCGCCGGGTCGGGGGCACCGTAGTCAGCCGGGTCGATGTCGACGAACGTGCTGGTGAACGGCAGCTTGGCGTGCACCACGCCGTCCACCGCGACCACCTTCGCGTCGGCGGTGGCGCCGCCGACGGAGACCTTGATGCTGCCGGTGAAGGCCGGGTCGTGGGTGCCGATGCCGTCGGCTCCCAGCAGCCCGTTGACCCCGGACGGCAGCGAGCGGGTGGACAGCCCGATCCGGACACCGCTGGTCGCGTCGAGGTTCTTCTTGGCGGCGGCCAGCGTCTTGGTCGGGCTGAGCGTGGGCTTGTCGGGACCCGAGCAGGCGCTCAGCACCACGAGCGCCGCCAGCAGCAGCACGACGACCGCCGTCATCCTGGGCGGGGAGATCCGGGGCTCGGTGGTCCTCATGCGGCACAGCCTGTCATGCCGGAGCTCACGACACCTCGACCACGGCTGCGTCGACCGGCCCCGCGACCGCCACCACCGGCTGGGAGCCGGGCAGGCCCGAGCCGTCGCGGCGACCGGTCGGCTCCGGGAGCTCGACCGCCGCTCCGCTGGCCGCGGCCGCCCGGGCCGGGCCGAGGCCCGCCCAGGCGAGCACCAGGGCGTCCTCGCCCTTGAGGAACCGGTGGCAACGCACGCCCCCCGTGCCGCGGCCCTTGGCGGGGTACTCCGCGAAGGGCGTGACCTTCAGCGAGCCGGGCTCGGTGCCCGGAAGCGCGGCGGCCGACCCCTACGCGGTGACCACCACCGCACTGTCGTCGGGCACGAACGCACCGAAGAAGACCACGTGCTGCTTCGCGCCGAGGCGAACGCCGGCCATCCCGCCGCCGGACCGGCCCTGCGGCCGCACCGCATCGGCGCCGAAGTGCAGGAGCTGGGCGTCGGAGGTGACGAAGCAGAGCTGCTCGTCCCCGGTGCGCAGCTCGACGGCACCGACCGCCTCGTCGTCGCCGGCGAGCCGCAGCACCTCCCACGAGTCACGGTTGGCAAGCTGCTCGGGGTGCACCCGCTTCACGACGCCCTGCCGGGTGCCGAGCGCGTGTCCGGGGCCGTCGCCGGCCAGGGTGGTGAGCGCGAGCACCCGCTCCCCGGCGTCCAGCGGCAGGAACTCGCTGACCGGGGCGCCACCTCGCAGGTGCGGGTGGTTGGCGGTCGCGGGCAGCGTGGGGAGGTCGAGGACGTCGAGCCTGACCAGCCGGCCGCGGGTGGTGAGCACACCCACCTGGCCGCGCGCGGTGGCCCGCACCGCTGAGACCACGACGTCGTGCTGGGTGCGCGCACCCCCCACGTCAGGCGCCCCGGTGTCGGCCGTGCGGGCGAGCAGACCGCTGCTGGAGAGGTAGACCAGGCACGGGTCGTCGGCGACCTCCAGCGTCACGGCCGCCGAGACGGGCTGGCCTGCGGACTCCAGCAGGACCGTGCGGCGCGGGGTGCCGTAGGTCCGGGCGACGTCGTTGAGCTCCTCGGAGACGACCTTCCTGAGCAGCTGGTCGTCCTCGATGATCGCGTCGAGGGCGGTGATCGTCTCCTCCAGCCCGGCACGCTCCTTGTCGAGCTCGAGCGTGGAGAACCGGGTCAGCCGGCGCAGCGGCATGTCCAGGATGTAGGTCGACTGGACCTCGGTGAGGTCGAAGACCGTGATCAGCCGCTCACGCGCCTGCTCCGCGTTGTCGCTGGACCTGATCAGCGCGATCACCTCGTCGATGTCCAGGATCGCGAGCAGCAGCCCCTCCACGAGGTGCAGCCGGTCGGCCGCCCGGCCGCGGCGGAACACCGAGCGACGGCGTACGACGTCGAGGCGATGGCCGAGGAAGACCTCGAGCATCTCCTTGAGGCCCAGCGTGCGGGGCTGCCCCTCGACCAGCGCCACGGCGTTGATCCCGAACGAGTCCTCCATCGGGGTGAGCCGGTAGAGCTGCTCCAGGACCGCCTCGGGCACGAAGCCGTTCTTGACCTCGATGACCAGCCGCAGGCCCTTCTCACGGTCGGTGAGGTCCTTGACGTCGGAGATGCCCTGCAGCTTCTTGGCCTGCACCTGGGTCTTGATCGCCGCCATCACGCGCTCGGGTCCGACGCCGTAGGGCAGCTCGGTCACCACGATGCCCCGGCGGCGCGTGCTGACGCTCTCCACCCTCGTGGTGGCCCGCATCCGGAACGAGCCGCGGCCGGTCTCATAGGCGTCCCGGATGCCGTCGAGGCCGACGATCTTGCCGCCCGCAGGCAGGTCCGGCCCCGGGATGAAGCGCATCAGCGCCTCGAGGTCGGCCCCGGGATGGGTGATCAGGTGCCGGAGCGCCTGGACCACCTCGACCAGGTTGTGCGGGGCGATGTTGGTGGCCATCCCGACCGCGATCCCGGAGGCGCCGTTGACGACCAGGTTGGGGATCGCCGCGGGGAGCACCACCGGCTCGAGCTCGCGGCTGTCGTAGTTGGGCTTGAAGTCGACGGTGTCCTCGTCGATCGAGGTGGTCATCGCCAGCGCCGGGGGCGCCATCCGGCACTCGGTGTAGCGCATCGCGGCGGGCGGGTCGTCGGGCGAGCCGAAGTTCCCGTGACCGTCGACGAACGGCACCCGCAGCGACCAGGGCTGGACCATCCGGACGAGCGCGTCGTAGATCGCGCCGTCGCCGTGCGGGTGGAGCCGGCCCATCACCTCGCCGACCACCCGGGCGCTCTTCACGTGTCCGCGGTCGGGGCGCAGGCCCATGTCCGCCATCGTGTAGAGGATCCGCCGCTGCACCGGCTTGAGACCGTCCTTGGCGTCCGGCAGGGCACGGCTGTAGATCACCGAGTAGGCGTACTCCAGGAAGCTGGAGCGCATCTCGTCCCCGACGTCGATGTCGAGGATGTGCTCCTCGAAGTCGTCGGGCAGAGGGGGTTGCTTGGTGGAGCGGGCCATGCGGCCATTGTCCTCCGTCGTGCCGTCGCGTCGGGCGGGGCCACGCCGCGTGGTCCGGTATCACCCGGGGACCGGTAGATTTCGACCGTGAGCACAACCACCCCGCCGGTGATCTACCCCCGGCACTGGGAGGCCGACGTCCTGCTGCGCGACGGCCAGGTCGCCCACCTGCGCCCGATCAGCGAGGACGACGCCGACCTCCTGGTGGACTTCTACGCGCAGGTGTCGGCCGAGTCGAAGTACCTGCGGTTCTTCGCCCCGATGCCGAACCTGTCCGAGCGCGACGTGCTCCGCTTCACCCACGTCGACCACCGGGACCGGGTGGCGTTCGTCCTCACGGTGGCCACCAAGATGATCGCGGTGGGGCGGTTCGACCGGATCCCGCCGGAGGAGACCGAGGAGCCGGGCGTCGTCGAGGCGGAGGTCGCGTTCCTCGTCCAGGACGCCCACCAGGGCAGGGGGATCGCCAACCTGCTGCTCGAGCACCTGGCCCAGGCGGGGCGCGAGCTCGGGATCGACCGTTTCGTCGCCGACGTGCTCCCCGAGAACAGGCGGATGCTGCAGACGTTCCGCGAGGCCGGCTACCGCGTGGTCGGCGGCTTCACCGACGGGGTGATGCGGGTGGTCTTCCCGATCGACTCCACCGACACCTCGGTCGGGGTCATGCAGGCCCGTGAGCACCGTGCCGAGGCAGCCTCGATCCAGCTCTTCTTCGACGCCCGCAGCGTCGCCGTGATCGGCGCCTCGCGGCGCCACGACACGATCGGCCAGACCCTGGTGCGCAACCTGGTCCTGGGCGACTACCAGGGTCGGGTCTATGTCGTGAACCCGGCCGCCCAGTCGGTCGCCGGCCTCCCGGCGTACGCCGCGGTGGGGGACATCCCGGACTCGGTCGACGTGGCCATCGTCGCGGTCCCGGCCGAAGCGGTCCAGGACGTGGTGCTCGACTGCGCCGCCAAGGGCGTGCACGGGCTGGTGGTGGTCTCCTCGGGCTTCGCCGAGACCGGCGAGGAGGGCCGGATGCGGCAGCGCCGGCTCGTGGGCCTGGCCCGGTCCTACGGCCTGCGGCTGATCGGCCCGAACTGCCTGGGCATCATCAACACCTCGGCCGACTTCTCCATGAACGCCTCGCTCTCCACGGTGATGCCCCCCCGCGGGCGGGCCGGGTTCTTCTGCCAGTCGGGCGCGCTCGGCGTCGCCATCTTGGAGAAGGTCTCCCGGCGCGGGCTGGGACTCTCGACCTTCGTCAGCGCCGGCAACCGGGCGGACGTCTCCGGCAACGACCTGCTGCAGTACTGGGAGGAGGACGAGAACACCGAGGTCGTCCTGCTCTACCTGGAGTCGATCGGCAACCCGCGCAAGTTCAGCCGGCTGGCCCGCCGGGTCTCGCAGCGCAAGCCGGTGATCGCGGTGAAGTCCGGTCGCTCGACCCAGGGGGTCCCGATGGGGCACGCCGTCCGGTCGATGCTCGCCCCGCAGGCAGCCGTGGACGCGATGTTCCGGCAGGCCGGGGTGATCCAGGTCGACACGCTCGATGAGATGTTCGACGTCGCCCAGCTGGTCGCCCACCAGCCGCTGCCACGGGGCAACAAGGTGGCAGTGGTCGGCAACTCCGACGCTCTCGGGCTGCTGGCCGCGGACGCGGCCGTCGCGGTCGGCCTCCAGGTCCGCCAGATGGTCGCCCTCGGCTCCGACGCCTCCGCCGAGGACTTCGAGGAGGCCCTCGACGCGGCCATCGACGACCCCGAGGTCGACTCGGTGGTGGCCGTGTTCATCCCCCCGCTGAACACCACCGGTGAGGAGGTCGCCAACGTCCTGGCCGCGGTCGGGGAGCAGTCCGACAAGCCGCTGGTGTCCACCTTCCTGGCCAGCGAGGGCATCCCCGAGCTGCTGCGGGTGCCCGACGTGGCCGGCAGCACCGCGGGTCGGGGCTCGGTGCCGTCCTACCCCGCGGTCGAGGCGGCGGTGCGGGCCCTCGCCCGGGTCGTGGAGTACGCCGCCTGGCGGGCCAAGCCGCAGGGCGAGCTGGTCGCACCCGAGTCCGTCGACATAGTGGCCGGACGCCACCAGGTCGCCACGATCCTGCACGAACACCCCGGAGGCCGCGACCTCGACTTCGACGAGATGCACTCCCTGCTCGCGGCCTACGGCATCGACCTGTGGCAGCGCTACGACGCGACCACCGAGGACCAGGCCGTCAGCGCTGCCGAGCGGCTGGGCTACGACGTGGTGCTCAAGGCCACCGCGGACCACCTGCGCCAGCGCCCCGACCTCGCCCACGTGTGGCGCAACATCGAGTCCGAGGTCGAGATGCGCAACGCCTTCCGGACGATGCAGTCCTCGATCGGGTCGGCGGAGTCCGGCGGCTTCATCGTGCAGAAGGTCGCACCGGGAGGTGTGCCCATCTCGATCGCCGGCATGGAGGACCCGCTGTTCGGGCCTGTGGTCTCGTTCGGGGTGTCGGGGCCGGCGACCGAGCTGATGGGCGACCGCGCCTACCGCATCCCGCCGATGCACAGCGGCGACGCCAGCGACATGGTGCGCGAGATCCGCTCGGCGCCGCTGCTCTTCGGCTACCGGGGGAGCGAGAAGGTCGACGTGGACGCCGTCGAGCACCTGCTCCTGCGGGTCGCCCAGCTCAAGAACGACCTGCCGCAGGTCCGGTCGCTCGAGCTGAACCTGGTGCTCGTCGGGCCGCAGGGCGCCTGCGTGCTCAACGCCATCGGTCGGGTGGAGCCGGTGGCCGACGCACGCTCGGACTGGTTCGTCCGTCGCCTCTCGACGCAGGCCGGGGACACCCTCCCCGACTGAGCCCTCGCGCGTGACATGCTGTGCGCCATGATCGACCTGACCGAGGACCTGCGGCTCGCGATCGAGGAGTCCGGCTACTACCCCGACGTGGTGACGGCCGCGGTCAGCTCCGCGGTCGCCCACCAGCAGGTGGTGTCCTACCTCGTGCACCACGAGCCCACGATCGACGAGCGTGACGAGGTGCGCCGGCACATCACCGTGCTGGTGCTGACGCCGTCCCGGCTGGTGCTCGCGCACACCGACGAGAACCCCCCGGACGACATGCTCCCCGCGCCGTACACCTCGAGCTCGACGGAGGCGGTCACGCTGTCCGCGATCCGCTCGGTGGTCGTCAACCGGTTGGTCGCCAACCCCGAGACCTACGCCGGCCAGCCGATCCCCCCGCCCGGCGCCAACGAGGCCGTCCTGACGATCGGCTGGGGTGCCGTGGGCCGGCTCGACCTCGAGCCCGCCGGCTGTGCCGACCCCGAGTGCGAGGCCGACCACGGCTACACCGGGGTGATCGCCTCCGACGACTTCTCCCTCCGGGTGAGCGCCGCGGCCGAGGGGCCGGAAGCGGTCGCCGACCTCCTGGCGTTCGCGGACGCCCTCTCGGCCCGCACCGCATGAGCGCAGGGTTCGTCGAGCCGGCCTACGAGGACCGCTCCCTCGGTGACCTGCTGCCCGCGGTGGCCCGCGCCCTCGGCGTGGACGCGGGCCTGCCGCCCACCTCACTCGAGCTCCCGGCGGCCGACAAGTACGTCGTCTTCCTCGTCGACGGCCTCGGCTACGAGCTGCTGCGCGACCACCAGGACCAGGCCCCGTTCCTCCACGAGATGCTGGAGGGCCAGCCCCCGGCCACCGTCGGGGTGCCCTCGACGACGGCGACCAGCCTCACCTCCCTGGGAACCGCACTGATGCCCGGCAGCCACGGGGTGGTGGGCTTCACCACGCGGATCCCAGGCACTGAGGACCTGCTCAACGCGCTGACCTGGAGCAAGGGCGTCGACCCGAGACAGTGGCAGCCGCACCCCACCGCGTTCGCCCGGCTGGCGGAGGCCGGTGTGACGACCACAGTCGTCAACAAGCGCGAGTTCAACGGGTCCGGCCTCACCGTCGCCGGCCAGCGCGGCGCGGACTTCGTCGGCGCCGACAAGGTGGGGGAGCGGATGGCGGCGGTGCTCGCTGCGTCCGCGTCCGCGCCGTCGCTGACCTACATGTACGAAGGCGACCTCGACTGGACCGGCCACCGCTACGGCGTCGCCTCGACCTCGTGGGAGCTGCAGCTGGCGATGGTGGACGCGGCCGCGGAGCAGCTGCGCGAGACGCTGCCCGCCGACGTGCGGATCGTGGTGGTCGCCGACCACGGCATGGTCGACTCGCCCACCGCCGACCGGCTGGACGTCGACGACCACCCCGAGCTGATCGACGGGGTGGTCCTGCTCGGCGGGGAGGCCCGCTTCCGGCACCTCTACTGCCGCGCCGGTGCGGTCGAGGACGTGGCTGCCCGCTGGCGCGCGGTGGTCGGGGACCGTGCGCTGGTCCTCACCCGGGACGAGGCGGTCGACCGCGGCTGGTTCGGCCCGGTCGCGCCCGTCGTACGCCCGCGGCTCGGGGACGTGATGGTCGCCGCGCACGGGACCTTCTCGGTGATGAGCACCACGTCGTTCCCCTACGAGACCACGCTCGTCGGCCTGCACGGGTCGCTGACCGCGGCGGAGATGCTGGTCCCCGTCCTCGTCTTGTGATGGCAGGATGACCGGTCGTGGCCGAACTGCAGTTCTTCACCGGGACCATGGACTCCGGCAAGTCGACGCTCGCCCTCCAGACCAACCACAACCATGCCGCCCGCGGTCGGGTGGGCCGGATCTTCACCAGCCGGGACCGGGCGGGGACGGCGACCGTCTCCAGCCGGCTCGGGCTCGAGCACGAGGCGATCGAGGTCACCGCCGATCTCGACTTCTGGGCCTACGTCGTGGACACCCTGACCCGTGGTGGACGCGTCGACTACCTGGTCTGCGACGAGGCGCAGTTCTACACCGCGCGCCAGGTCGACCAGCTGGCCCGGGTGGTCGACGAGCTGCAGGTCGACGTCTTCGCCTTCGGCATCCTCACCGACTTCCGCACCTCGCTGTTCGCGGGATCCGGCCGCCTGGTCGAGCTCGCCGACCGGATGCACGTGCTCCAGGTCGAGGCACTGTGCTGGTGCGGGAAGCGCGCCACCCACAACGCCCGCACCGAGAACGGCGAGATGGTCACCGAGGGTGACGTGATCGTGGTCGGCGACGTGGAGAGCCGCGACGACCCACCCGCCGACGTCGGCTACGAGGTGCTCTGCCGCCAGCACCACCGGCGTCGCCTCACTGCGGCGCGCGCGCAGGCGGTCTCGATGATCGGCGAGCCGCTGCCGTTCGCCTGACCGTCCTCAAGAGGCGGTGACGCGGCCGGCCTCGACGTGCCAGCGCCGGTCGAGCCGGACCCCGTCCAGCAGCCGCCGGTCGTGGGTGACCAGCAGCAGGGCGCCGTCGTAGCTCTCCAGGGCCTGCTCGAGCTGCTCGATCGCGGGCAGGTCGAGATGGTTGGTGGGCTCGTCGAGCACCAGGAGGCTGACCCCGCGGGCCTGCAGGAGGGCGAGGGCGGCGCGGGTGCGCTCCCCGGGGGAGAGGCGGCCGACCCGGCTCGAGACCTGGACCGCCTTGAGACCGAACTTCGCCAGCAGGGTGCGCACCTCGGCCGGAGCCAGGGCGGGAACCACCGCCTCGAAGGCGTCCCCGAGGGACAGGTCCTCGTCGAGGCCGGTGCGGGCCTGGTCGATCTCGCCGGTCGCCACGCTGGCGCCGAGGGTCGCCGTGCCGCTGTCCGGCCGCTGTCGGCCCAGGAGCAGGTCCAGCAGCGTGGTCTTGCCGGCGCCGTTCGCCCCGGTGATGCCGATCCGCTGGCGGGCGTCCACCTGCAGGGACACCGGGCCGAGGACGAAGTCGCCCCGTCGCACGGTGGCCTGGTTGAGCGTCGCGACGACCGAGCTCGAGCGGGGCGCCGCGCCGATGCTGAACTGC
>JBDTXF010000015.1:0-16405 GCA_040006355.1 Nocardioidaceae bacterium
CGGGTCGTCGCCCCCTAGCCCGCTCGCCGGTTCGACCCAGCGGCCCCGGTCGCTGCCGTCATACTGGCCGGGTCGCCGGTTCCGGAGGGGAGTGCACGTGCGTCTGAGCCTGACCGTGGTCGATGGACGCACCGAGCGTGCCGTGGACTCCGTCGTCGACTTCGACCCCGACCAGCCGGTCGCCGACCTGGTCGCGCCGCTGGTGGCCGTGCTCGGCGAGCAGATGCACGACAGCTTCGCCAAGCGGATCCCGGTCTGGATCGACGGTGCCCCGGCCGACCCTGCTTCGCCGGCCGGCAAGGCGGGCCTGCGCAGCGGCGCCGTGCTCTCGCTCTTCGAGCCTGCCGACCGGGTCACCCGGACCCCGCCGGCCGGCGTCGCCGAGCTCCGGGTGGTCAGCGGACCGGGGGCGGGGCGGATCCACCGGCTGCCGCTGGGGGAGACGGTCCTCGGCTGCGGTGCACCGGGCTGGTCGCTGCCCGACCTGCGGCTGCCGTCGGACGCGATGCGGGTCCTGGTCTCCCCGGACGGCTCGGTCCGGGCCGCACCGGCCCCCGGCCTGGCGGTGTCCCTGGACTCGCGGCCGATCGGCGTCCCGACCGAGGCCCCACGGACGCTGACGCGCGCGGAGCGCAAGGCCGGGCGGCAGCGGCTCAAGGTCGAGCGGCAGATGCGCAAGGAGGAGGGCGCGGGTCCCCCCGACGCGGTCCCCGAGCAGTCCGATCAGGCCGGCGACGGCACGTTCGCGTGGCCGGTGGGCGGCTATCTCGCCGCGGGGGGCACCGTCCTGGTGCGGGCCGCGGTCGGCGAGGCGATCGCGGACGTGAGCGTGAACCCCGACGAGGCGCTGGTCGACTTCAACCGGCCGCCCCGGATGCTGCCGACCGAGCGGGAGCGGTCGTTCCACCTGCCGGACAAGCCGGAGCCGCGCAAGGGCAGGCCGCTGCCCTGGGTGATGGTGATCGCGCCGCTGGCGATGGCGATCCCGATGGCCCTGCTGCTCGACCCTCGCTTCCTGGTCTTCGCGGTCTTCTCCCCGATGATGGCGCTGGCGAACTTCTTCAGCGACAAGAGCGGCTCGCGCAAGGAGAACATCCGCGCCCACCTGGCGTACGACGCCTCGCTCGCCACGGTCAGCCAGCGCATCGAGAGGGCGCTGGTCGCCGAGCGCGACGAGCGGCGGACCTCCGGCCCCGACCCGGCGACCCTGCTGATGACCGCCATCGGCCCGGGTCCCCGACTCTGGGAGCGTCGGCCCAGCGACCCCGACTACCTGCGCCTGCGGGTCGGCCTGGCCACCGTGGAGTCCACGGTGCGCGTGGAGCAGCGGAAGGACAAGACCGAGGAGGACCTTGCGCAGCGGACGCTCGAGGACGTGCCTGCGTGGCTGGACCTCTCCCAGCTCGGGGTGGTCGGTGTCGCCGGCGACGAGGACACCGCCCGCCCGGTCGCCCACTGGATGGTCGCGCAGACGGCCCTGCTGCACAGCCCGCGTGACGTCCGGGTGGTGCTGCTCAGCGACGCCGGGGGCGAGGAGGAGTGGGACTGGGTGAGGTGGCTGCCGCACGCCCGCTTCGACGGGGACGTGAGCCTCGCGATCGGCACCCAGCAGGACTCCGTGGGCCGCCGGCTGGCCGAGCTCAGCGCGATCGTGGAAGCACGCGAGCCGACCGCGAAGGACAGGATCCGGCCCTCGCCCGACGTCCTCGTGGTGCTCGACGGAGCCCGCCGGCTGCGCGCCCTGCCGGCCGTCGTCGACCTGCTGCGGCGCGGTCCCGCCGTCGGCGTCCTGGTGCTCTGCCTCGACCGGGAGGTCGGTCAGCTCCCCGAGGAGTGCCGTGCGGTGGTGGCGTGCGAGCGGGGCACGGTCCGCATCGAGGAGACCGCCTCCGACGGCACCCGCGACATCAACCCGGACCTGGTCGAGGTGCCGTGGTGCGAGACCGTCGCGCGAGCGATCTCGGCGCTGCGCGACACCACCCCGCAGGACGAGGCCGCCGGCCTCCCCGGGTCCGCCCGGCTGCTGGAGCAGATCGGGCTGGACCCACCGACCACCGACGGCGTCGCCGCGCGGTGGGCGCACGGCCGCACCACCGACGTCGTCGTCGGGGTCGGCTACGACGGCCCCTTCCATCTCGACCTGCGACGCGACGGGCCTCACGCCCTGATCGCGGGCACCACCGGCTCCGGCAAGTCGGAGTTCCTGCAGACGCTGGTCGCCTCGCTCGCGGTGGCGAACCGTCCCGACGAGCTGACCTTCGTGCTGGTGGACTACAAGGGCGGCTCGGCCTTCAAGGACTGCGCCCGCCTCCCGCACACGGTCGGGATGGTCACCGACCTCGACAACCACCTGGTCAGCCGGGCGCTGGTGTCGCTGGGCGCGGAGCTGCGCCGCCGTGAGCACCTCCTCGCGGTGCCGGGCGCCAAGGACCTCGAGGACTACTGGGCGGTGCAGCGCAGCCGCCCCGAGCTGCCGGCGATCCCGCGGCTGGTCCTGGTCATCGACGAGTTCGCCAGCCTGGTCGCCGAGCTGCCGGACTTCGTCCAGGGCCTGGTGAGCATCGCCCAGCGGGGCCGGTCACTCGGCATCCACCTGGTGCTCGCCACCCAGCGGCCCAGCGGCGTGGTGTCGGCCGACATCCGGGCGAACACCAATCTGCGCATCTCGCTGCGGGTCACCGACGACAACGACAGCCGCGACGTGATCGACGCCCCCGATGCGGCCCGGATCCTCCAGAGCCAGCCCGGGCGCGCCTACGTCCGCACCGGGGCGTCGACGCTGATGCCGTTCCAGAGCGGCCGGGTCGGTGGCCGCAGCCCCGACGCGGACGCCGGCAGCCGACCGGCGGTCCGGCCGATGGCCTGGCCGGTGCCCTGGGGCCACGCGGGGCTGCCCGCGCCGGCGCGCCCCCGGACCCGGGTCGAGCAGACCGACGAGGCCGACACCGACCTCTCCGCGGTGGTGGACACCATCAACGCCCTCGACGACGCGCTGGGCGTCCCCGACCAGCACCGCCCCTGGCTCGACGCCCTGCCGGACGTGGTGGCCCGCGACCAGCTCCCGCCCGTGGTGGAGCTGCGGGGCCGCACCCCCGGACAGCCGGCCCCGGCCGCGTGGGGGCTCGAGGACCTGCCCGCGCTCCAGGAGCAGCGCGCCAAGAGCTTCCAGCTCGGCCGCGACGGCCACCTCTACGTCCTGGGCGGCCCCCGGAGCGGCCGCTCCACCTCGTTGCGCACGCTGGCCGGCGCGCTCGCCGACGAGGTGGCGGTCCGCGACCTGCACGTCTACGGCCTGGACTGCGGGAACGGCGCCCTGCTCGGACTCGGGAACCTCCCGCACGCCGGTGCGGTGGTCTCGCGCACCCAGGTCGACCGCGCCGGTCGGCTGCTCAGCCGGCTGGTGGGTCTCGTCGAGGCGCGCCAGGCGCTGCTGGGCAGGGGTGGCTTCGCCGACCTGACCGAGCTGCGCGACTCGCTGGCCGCCGATGACCGGCCGCCGTACGTCTTGTTCCTGGTCGACCGCTGGGACGGCTTCGTCTCCACACTGGGCGAGATCGACGGCGGGGTGATGACCGACCAGGTGATGACCCTGCTGCGCGACGGGACCGCGGCCGGGGTGCACGTGGTGGTCAGCGGTGACCGGCAGCTGGTGCTCGGCCGGATGTCGACCCTGGTGGAGAACCGGCTGGTGCTGCGGCTCGCCGACCGCACCGACTACAGCACCGTCGGGATCCCGACCCGGGAGGTCCCCGACCACCTGCCCGAGGGACGTGCCCTCACCCCGGACCCGACCCGGGAGTCCCAGGTGGCCGTGCTCTCGAGCGACATCTCCGGGGCGGGCCAGAACGCCGCGCTGCGCGCGATCACCGAGCGGCACGCCGACCGCGACGAGGAGACGCCCGCGCACCTCATGCCGTTCCGGCTCGAGGAGATGCCCGCGGTCGCACCGTACGACGACGCCGTGCGGGAGCGTCTTGCCGAGGCAGCCGGGGCGATTCGCGAGGGCTGGGTGCCGCTCGGGCTCGGGGGAGACGACCTCGACCTGGTCGGGCTCGACCTGTCCGGCAGCCCGGTCGCGATCGTGGCCGGACCGCCCAAGTCCGGCAAGACCAACCTGCTGCGCTTCGTGGTGCGGGCCGCTCGCTCCGCCCAGGTGCCGGTGCTCGGGCTCTGCCCGAGCGACAGCGCCCTCGCGAGTGACCTCGAGGAGCTCGGGGCGCTGGTCCGCACCTCGGTCACCGACGAGGAGACGCTGGTCGAGAGGCTCCGGGAGCTGGGGGAGGACGCGGTGATCGTCGTCGACGACGCCGACGTGCTCAAGGAGACGCCGCTGTCCTCGGCCCTGCTGGCGATGGTCCAGCAGGCCCGCGCCCAGCGGTGGCGGGTGGTGGTGGCCGGCAGCGTCGCCGAGCTCGGGGCCGGCTACAGCGGCTGGACCTACGAGGCCCGCAAGTCCCGGCAGGGGCTGTTGCTGTCCCCTCAGGCGATGGGCGACGGGGACGTCTACAGCGTCCGGCTGATGCGCAGCGCGCTGATGCCCAAGGTGCACGTGGGGCGCGGTCTGGTGGTCGACGCGGGGGGCGGCCAGCAGCTCGTCCAGGTCCCCAGCTGCGCGGTCGGCTGACCTTCCGTCTTTGTTACGGACCGGTGAGAGACCGGAAACAACCCCGCTCCCGAGTGCCCGACACCCTCGGACAGCACGGAAGCGGCGCCCCGGCAGGGCCGGGACGCCGCTTCGATGGAGGGCTCGGACTACTTGCTGTAGGCGTCGTCCAGGCCCTGCGCGTCGCGCGCGTAGTTGCGCAGCCACTGGGAGAACTCGGGGCCGACCTGGAGCATCTTGTTCATCCCGGTGTTCCACTCGCTCCACTTGTTGTGGAACGTCGTGGAGGCGCCGGGCGTCTGCCAGGCACCGGTCACCAGGTCTTGGGACTTGGTGTTCGCGGTGTTCTGCGCGTCGTGCAGCTGGGTCACCGTCTTGTCGATCATGTCTGCGGTCGCGAGGATCTCGTCGACACCGATCTTCTGGTCGCCAGTGGGCATGCGTGTCTCCTGCTGAGCTGGTTCGCCGTGATGGCCTGTCGGGAGAGCGTAGGAGCCGATGGCGGTACGACGGAACGGCCGACTGTCAAACCGAGCCGGGTGCCGGCGGGTGGATCTGGACGGTGGTGTGAGACCTGCCCAAAACGGATAAACTACATGCGCCATCCGTACTGCCTGGGGGACCACGGACGCCTGCTCCGGACCTCCGTGATGTGTGATCCGAGGAGCAAGTCATGAGCGCCAGCACCGGGACGTCCACCGCGGACCGTCAGCGCATGCGTGCCTCGCGGGGCAAGGGGCCGGGCAACCGGATGCCCACGCCGCCGCGCCAACGGCGTCCGGCGCTGGCCGCGATCGCCCTGATCCTGATCGTGGGCGGCGCGCTGGTGGCCGGGCTGCTGGCGATCCGGATGGACAGCCGGGTCAGCGTGGTCGCCGCCCGCGCGACCATCTCCCCGGGCAGCCGCATCACCGCGGCGGACCTGACCAAGGTGCAGGTGGCCAGCGAGGACCTCGACCTGGTCGGGTGGCAGTACACCGACAAGATCGTCGGCACCTACGCCAAGGGCACGATCTACGCCGGCATGCTGGTGGACCCCGACATGCTCACCGACAGCAGCCCGGTCGGCAACGGCCGGGTGATCGTCTCGGTGCTTCTCAACCCGGCGCTCACCCCGCGTGAGCTGGCCAAGGGCGACCTCGTGCAGGTGGTCCGGGCGAGCGGCAGCAGCGCGAGCGCGACCAGCGCCTCGGGCTCGGACGCCAAGGACGTCACCCGGGGTCTGGTCATCTCGGTCAGCCGGGCCACCAAGGACAGCCTCGGCGGCGCCAGCTCCGGAAGTGTCAGCCTGCTCGTGCCGGCCAGTGCCGGCACGGAGGTCATCGTCGCGCCGAACGGCTCGCTCGCCGGGCTGGCCCTGGTCTCCCGCGGCAACTCGACCGACGCGATCCAGGGGGACTGAGTGGCGCTCTACGCACTGGCCTCCGCCAAGGGGTCTCCGGGCACCACGATCGCCGCGATGGCCCTGGCGACGGTCTGGGCCACCGACCCCGTGCTGGCCGACGTCGACCCGGCCGGCGGCGACCTGACCTGGCGCTGCCGGACACCCGACGGCGCCCCGCTGGACACCAACCGAGGGCTGCTGTCGCTGGGTGCCTCCGTGCGGCGCGGGGCCCACGAGGCAGTGCTCGAGGAGCACCTGCAGGAGATCTCCGGCGGCGTGCAGGTGCTGGCCGGGGTGGAGTCGGCCGGCCAGGTCGCGGGGCTCGGTGCCGCCTGGGGCCAGCTGCCAGCGGTCTTCGGCGACTACCACGCGGACGTGATCGCGGACTGCGGCCGCGTCGTTCCGGGCTCGGCCTCGCTGCCGGTCCTGCAGAAGGCCGACGCCGTGCTGCTCGTGGTGCGTCCGGACATCGAGGGCGTCGCGCACCTGCGCGACCGGCTCCGATCGCTGCGCGACAACCTCGACGTCGGCGGTCTCGAGGGCGCCCCGGTCGGGGTGGCCACGGTGACGTCCTACCGTGACACCCGCAGCGTCCCGGACCTCCAGCAGCTCCTGGACTCCGAAGGGCTCGCGGCCCGGGTCCTCGGCGTGCTCGCCGACGACGCGAAGACGGCCGACGCCCTGCGCGGGGTCGGCTACGCGCGCTCGTCGCGGTCGCTGCTGATCCGCTCCGCGGCCGAGCTCGCCGCTCGGCTGGGCGAGCTCGCCCACTCCCGACACCTCTCGGCCGGATAGGAGGACCCGATGGACCAGCAGCTGGTGCGCAGCCTGCGCGAGCAGGTCGCCGAGATCCTGTCCAGGCAGCGCCGCGAGGACGCCACCAACGGCCTCCCCGCGATGTCCTCGGAGGACGAGCGTCAGTTCGCCCGCGCCGTGGTGAGCCGGGTCCTGGACGGCTACGCCCGCGAGGAGGTCACCGCCGGCAGGCGCCCGCCCAGCCACGAGGAGGAGACCGCGCTCGCCGAGGGCATCCACGCGGCACTCTTCGGGGTCGGTCGTCTGCAGCCGCTGCTCGACGACCCGATGGTCGAGAACATCGACATCAACGGCTTCGACAACGTGTTCATCGGCTACGCCGACGGTCGCGAGGAGCGCGGGACACCGGTCGCCGACAGCGACGACGAGCTCGTCGACCTGGTGCAGGTGCTCGGCGCCTACAGCGGCCTGACCAGCCGACCGTTCGACACCGCCAACCCGCAGCTCGACATCCGCCTGCCGGACGGGTCCCGGCTCTCGGCGGTGATGGGGGTCTGCCAGCGGCCGTCGCTGTCGATCCGGCGCGCCCGCATCGTGCGGGCCTCGCTGGACATGCTGGTGGACTACGGCACGATGTCCCCCGAGCTCGCGGCGTTCCTGTCCGCGGCCGTCCGGGCGCGCAAGAACATCATGATCGCGGGGGCGACCAACGCCGGCAAGACCACCATGCTGCGAGCGCTGGCCAACGAGATCGAGCCGGTCGAGCGCCTCGTCACCATCGAGCGGGCGCTCGAGCTGGGGCTCGGGGAGTTCGAGGACCTGCACCCCAACGTGGTCGCGTTCGAGGAGCGACTGTCCAACTCCGAGGGCCACGGGGCGATCCAGATGGCGGAGCTGGTGCGTCGCTCGCTGCGGATGAACCCCAGCCGGGTGATCGTCGGGGAGGTCCTCGGCGACGAGATCGTGACCATGCTCAACGCGATGTCCCAGGGCAACGACGGCTCACTGTCCACGATCCACGCGAACTCCTCCCTCGAGGTGTTCAACCGCATCTGCACCTACGCCATCCAGAGCGTCGAGCGGCTGCCCGCGGACGCGACGATGATGCTGATCGCCGGAGCCATCGACTTCGTGGTCTTCGTCGAGCGCCGCAACGACTTCTCGGCGGGGGGGCAGCTGCGCCGGATGGTCACCTCCGTGCGCGAGGTCAACGGCGTCGACGGGCGGGTGCTGTCCTCCGAGGTGTTCACCACCGGCCGGGAGGGGTACGCCGTCCCGTCCGCCTCGATCAGCTGCTTGTCGGAGCTGGAGGCGGTCGGCTACGCGCCGGGCTCGCACGCCAGCTGGGTGGAGTCGGCATGAGCATCTCGCTCGACACGGTCTACGTCGTGCTGCTCGGTGCCGTCGTCGGCGGCGGCCTCGTGCTGCTCCTGCACGCCCTGACCCCGCGCGAGCCGAGCGACGTCGCCGCCCCGGGCTCGGACCTGCTGCCCCGGCTGCGCTCGATGGGTGTCCGGCTGCCGGTCGCCGTCGGCGCCGGGCTGCCGGTGCTGGTGCTCACCGGCTGGGTGGTGGCCGCCGTCGCGACCGGAGCCCTGGTGCTGTTCTGGGACGCGCTGTTCGGCGGCGGCGGCTCGGAGCACCAGAGCCTCGCCAGGATCGAGGCGCTCGCCGCGTGGACCGAGTCGCTGCGCGACACCGTCGCCGGCGCGGTCGGCCTGGAGCAGGCGATCCCCGCCACCGCCTACGCCGCCGCTCCGGCGATCAACGCCGACCTGCTCACGATGGCCGACCGCCTGCGGGTGCGGGTGCCGCTGCCCGTCGCCCTGCAGCGGTTCGCCGAGGACATGGACGACGCCAGCGCCGACCTGATCATCGCCGCGCTGATCCTGAACGCCCGGCTGCGCGGCCCCGGGCTGAGGGAGGTGCTCACCTCGCTGTCGGAGTCTGCTCGCGCCGAGCTCGACATGCGCCAGCGGGTCAACGCGGGGCGGCGCAGCACCCGCCGCAGCGTGCAGATCGTCGTCGGTGTCACGATCAGCTTCGTCGTCGGTCTGCGCATCTTCAACCCGGCGTACGTCGCTCCCTACGGCACGCCCGTGGGCCAGATAATGCTCGGCGTCGTGATGGCGTTCTTCGCCGCGGGCATCATGTGGCTGCGACGGCTGTCGCGCTTCGAGACACCGGCGCGCTTCCTGCACTTCCACGGCACCCCGGAGCGGACTCCATGAGCGCCTCCCTGCTGCTGGTGATGCTCGTCGGTGCGCTTGCCGGACTCGGTGTCTTCCTGCTGGTCACCGTGCTCCAGGGCGGCGCCGTCACCGGTGCCGCCGGGGTCGCGCAGATCGACTCCCAGCGCAGCCGCAACCAGCGCGACGCCGGGCTGACCTCCGACAGCCGCCACCTCGACGAGTCGGTGCGGGTCCGCAGGGTCGGCTCCGAGCTCCGCACGGCGCTCGCCGACCGCGGGATCGACCTGCCGGCGTCCCTCACGGCCAACCTCGGCATCGTCGGTCAGTCGGTCGAGACGTTCCTGGCCCGCACCGTCGGATATGCGCTGCTCGGGGTCTTCCTGCCGTTCCTGGTGCTGTCGCCCCTCATCGTCCTCGCCGGCTTCAGCCCCATCGTCCCGTTGTGGCTGACCGGCATCGGCGCGCTGGTCGGGGCGGTGATCCCCTACAGCAACCTGGCCAGGCAGGCGGACGTGCGGCGCCGGGACTTCCGGCACGTGGTGAGCTCGTTCCTCGACCTGGTCGCGATGAACCTCGCCGGCGGGCGTGGCGTCCCGGAGGCCCTGCAGTCCGCGACCTCGATCAGCGACGGCTGGGCGATGGTGCGGATCCGCGACACGCTGGCAGCCGCGCGGCTCCAGGGCACCACTCCTTGGGCCGCCCTCGGGCAGCTCGGTGACGAGGTCCAGGTCGACGAGCTCCGGGACCTGTCCGCGGCCCTGGCCCTGGTCGCCGAGGACGGCGCCAAGGTCCGCGACTCGCTGTCGGCCCGCGCCGGCTCGATGCGCCGCAAGGAGCTCGCCGACTCCGAAGGACGCGCCGCCGCCCGGTCGCAGTCGATGCTCGTCGCCCAGCTGCTGCTGTGCGTCGGCTTCCTGCTCTTCTTGACCTACCCCGCCGTCGCCCAGGTCCTCGGGACGTGATGCGCGATGACCCCACAGTTCGTCCATGATGTCCATCTGAAAGGCTCAGCCCATGCACCAGACGACCTTCTTGAAGGCCCTCCTGACCACCCGACTCACCAGCGCCCGGCTCAGGGCGAGCCGCGGCGAGCGGGGCGCGTCCGCCGTGGAGTGGGTGGTGATCACCGCCATCCTGATCACCATCGCCGTCGCCGTCGGCGTCATCATCACCCAGAAGCTCACAGCCAAGGCGAACAGCCTCAACCCCTGAGCGCGACCCGGACCCGCGACGAGCGGGGCGCGAGCACCGTCGAGATGGCGATGTACATGCCGATCCTGATGCTCTTCATCTTCGCGACCGTGCAGTTCTCCCTGGTCTACCTCGGCAACCAGGCCGCCTCCGCGGTCGCGCGCGAGGCGTCCCGGGTGGCGCGGACCAGCAACGGCGACACGGCGGCGGGGGAGCGGGCCGGCTACCAGTACGCCGCGAACATCGGTCGCGGCATCCTGATGGATGTGAACGTCCGCGTCGTCCGCGTCGCCGGCGACCGGGTCCAGGCCGTGGTGTCCGGCCACGCCCAGGAGATCTCGCCGATCCTGGTGCCGCGGGTGGACCAGAAGGTGGTCGGCCCGATCGAGGAGTTCCGGCAGGACACGCCATGAGGCGGCTGCGGCGCCGGGTCCGGCGCGGCGAGCGCGGGTCGATGGCCGTGGAGATCGTGATCCTGGCGCCGGTGATGCTCGCGTTCATGATGCTGGTGGTCGCTGCCGGCCGGCTGGTGGCGGTCAAGGGCGACCTGGAGGCGGCGTCCAGGGACGCGGCCAGGGCGGCGTCGCCCGAGCGCACGTCCGGCGCGGCGCAGGGTCGCGCCAACGAGGTGGTGGACGCCTCCCTCGACAAGCAGACCACCGCGTGCCAGGGCACCAGCCTGGGAGGGACCGACTTCGTCTCCGGTGGCATCGTCCGGGTCTCGCTGACCTGCCAGGTCAGCTACGCCGGGCTCGGCCTGCTCGGGCTGCCCGGCAGCATCACCGTCAAGGCGGTCAGCACGGCGCCGATCGACGTCTACCGGAGGACAGGATGACCTGGGTGCGGCTGCGCCGACGCCGCCGTGAGGAGAGGGGCACCGCGACCGCCTTCGTGGTCGGCTTCGCGATCGTGCTGCTGGCGTGCGCGGGGCTGGTCGTCGACGGTGGCACCGCGCTGAACGCCCGGATGAAGCTGGCCGACGACGCCGAGCAGGCCGCGCGGGCCGGCGCGCAGGAGATCGACGTGACCTACCTGCGGGAGAGCAACCAGGTGCGGCTCGACTCGGCGGCGGCACCCGCCAAGGCGGACGGCTACCTCCGGGCCATCGGCTACACGAACTACAACGCAGCGGTGGTCCGCGACGCCACCGGCCAGTACACCTCGGTGCGGGTGGTCGCCAAGGACGTCGTGCCGACCACGATGCTCCGGCTGATCGGCATCGGCTCCTTCCCCATCGACGCGACCGCGACCGCCCAGGCGGTCACCCAGCAGTGAGGCACCCCGGAAGAGTGACGACGTGACAGCACAGCGGACCCAGACCCAGACCCAGACCCCGGCACGCGGCCCGGCACGCTTCAGGCTGCCCGAGGAGCGTCGCGAGCGCCGCTCGGTCCCGCGGATGCTGGGGTCGACGGTGGCGCTGCTGGTGATCGTCGTCGGGGTCCCGCTCGTGCTGCTGCTCCTGGACGCCCCGCCCCCGGTCCCGCACGGTCTGCCGGGCCGGGAGGACCTGACCAGGCCGCTGACCACCGACGCGATCCTGGTGGTCCTGCGGGCGGTGGTGTGGCTCGTCTGGCTGCAGTTCGTCGCCTGCCTGCTGGTCGAGACGGTCAGCCTGGTCCGGGGCGGCGGCCTGCCGAGGCCGGTGCCGCTCTCCGGGCCCTCGCAGCAGCTGGCCCGCGCCCTGGTCGGCTCCGTGCTGGTCGGCGGGTCACTCCTGGCCAGCACCGGGGTGGGCACGGCTGTGGCGGTCCCGGCGCCCACCGCGGGCGACACCGTGACGAGCGTCGTGCACCACGGCGCGTCCCCGGCGACGGCGCAGCCCGGCGGCGACGCACAGCCGGCCGCCGAGCTGGGGAGCGCGCCTCAGTCGACCCCGGAGGCCACCTCGGCACCCCACGCGGGCGTGCCGCAGGGGATGAAGGACGTGATCGGCAAGAGGGTCTACGTGGTGAAGCCGCCGACCGGGCACTACCACGACAACCTCTGGGACATCGCGGAGCGCCACCTCGGCAACGGCCGTCGCTGGCACGAGATCTTCGCGCTCAACCAGCGCCGCCTGCAGCCGGACGGCGAGGAGCTGCAGCTCGGCCGGCTGATCCAGCCCGGCTGGGTGCTCATCATGCCGAACGACGCGACCGGCCTGACCCGCGTCGAGCGGGCACCGGCCCCGGCGGTCCAGGACATTGGGTCCGTCCTCGGCGGTCTCGCCCGGCCCGACCACCAGGACGGCTCCGCGACCGCCGCCCCCACCTCGACCGAGGCAGCTGCGGCGCACTCGCTCCTGGCCCGCGACCTGGTCGGCGCCGGGGTGTTCGGGGCTGCCCTGCTGGGTGCCCTGGCGCGGGAGCGCCGCCGCCGCCGCGGACGCCAGCGCACCGCGGACGCGGTCGAGGCCGAGGTCGCCCTGCGCGTCGGCGCCGACGCCGACCGAGCCGCCCGGCTGGACCGGGCCCTGCGCAGTCTCGCTGCCGCCTGCCGCACCGAGCAGCGGGCGCTGCCCGCCGTCTTCGCGGTGACCGTCTCCGACGACGCGATCGACCTGTTGACGGCGCCGCCGAGCACCGACGCCCCGTCGCCCTGGACCCCGCTGGACGACGGTCGGGTCTGGCGCCTCGCCAGGTCAGCCCCCGGGCAGGACGAGCCCGGACCGGACGAGCTGGGACCGGACGAGCTGGGGCAGGCGCCATTCCCGGGCCTGGTCTGTCTGGGCCGCGACCTCGCCGGCGAGGACCTGTTGATCGACCTGGAGTCCGTCGGGGGAGTGCTCTGCGTGGCCGGCCCCGAGCCGATGGCCACCGAGGTGGTCTCCGCGCTCGCGGTGCAGCTGTCCACCAGCCCGTGGTCCGAGGACCACCGGGTGCGCGGCTACCAGCTCTCCGAGGTGCTCGCCGACCTGGCCGGCGACCGGCTGCTCCTGGTCGACGACCTCGACCCGATGCTCACCGAGCTCGAGCGCAGCGCTCCTGCGCGGTCCGCGCAGGAGGTCCTCACCGGCCGCCTCGCCCGGCGTCCCGGGGTCCGGCCGGAGTACGCCGTTTTGGGGTCCGCCCCCGAGGGCGAGCTCGCCGAGCGGCTGGCCGCCCTGGCCGGGTCGGGCGCCCGTGGCTTCGGGGTGGTCGCGACCGGTCACGTCCCGGGCACCCGCTGGGAGCTCGAGGTCGACGAGACCGGCACCCTGAGGGTCCCGCTGCTCGGCCGGGAGGTCGAGGCGGTCCGGCTGACGGCCAGCTCCGCGAGGCTGGTCGCGGAGCTGTTCGAGGACGCCCGAACCGAGGCGCCGAGGCCTCGCGACAGCCGAGTGAGCGTGCCCGTCCCCGCACGCGCAGGTGACGACGGCCGGTGGAGTGCCGCACCGGTGCGGATCGGGGTGCTCGGCGCGATCGAGACGCGCACCCCCGGCGCGCTCGACCCGACCAGGGTGGCGCTGGCCACCGAGCTGGCGACCTTCCTGGCCCTGCAGGCGTCTCCGGTGCACCCGAGCGTGCTGGCTGCCTCGGTGTGGCCGCGCGGGGTCACCCCGGAGGTGCGAGACGCCACCATCGAGCGGGTGCGCGAGTGGCTCGGCGCGGACGCCGAGGGCAACCACCATCTCCGCTCCCACGACGACGGCCGGCTCTCCCTGGCCGGCGACGTGGCGGTCGACTGGCACGCGTTCTGCGAGCTGGCGCTGCGGGCCCGCAAGGTCGGCCTGCGCGAGGAGCGCGAGCTGCTGCGCCGCGCGCTGCACCTGGTGCGCGGACGGTTCGCGGAGGGCCCGCCCCCGGGCCGCTACTCCTGGCTGGCCCGGACCCGGCTCGAGACCCAGGTCGAGGACGTGGTCGTCGACGCGGCGCACCGGCTCGTCGAGCTGTGCATCCTGGACCGCGACCCTCCCGGGGCGGCTGCCGCGGCCCTTGGCGGTCTGCGGATGGCCCCCGGGTCCCAGCTGCTCTGGCGCGACCTGATCCGCGCCGAGTACGACGGACCGGGCGGCTCCGAGGCCGCTCGCGCGCAGACCGAGCGGATGGTCGAGCTGCTGGCCCGACGCGACACCGCGGTCGCGGCCGAGACCGACGCGCTGGTCGAGGAGCTGGTCCGCACCGCATCGTCCCCCGGCGTCGCCCCGGGTCGTGTGACGGGCGATGCCACGGGGTCCTGACCAGCAGCGCTCTTCTAGAGGACCTCGTCGGCCAGGATCGCGGCGATGGTCGCGTCCAGGTCGAGGTGGCGGGACTCCTCCCCGGGGCCGACGAGGTCGTGGGCGTGCTCGATGAAGGCGACCACCTCCCGGCTGCGCAGCTCGGCGAGTGCGTCGCCGTCCGGAGAGCAGAGCTCGATGCTGACCACGGCAAGGCCGTGGTCGCTGAGGCCCGGCCAGACATGCACGTCGCCGTCACCGGCGGGCTCGCGCATTCCCTGGTCGAGGAGGTCGCGCGCGAACGTCCAGGGGACGGTGCGCTCACCGACGTGGAACGCCAGGGTCGCGGCGTACGGGTCGGACGAGTCGTAGCTCAGGCCGACGGGCACCGGGATGGTCCCGCCCTCGGGGCCGCAGAGCTCCGCGACCAGCTTCCGGGTGAAGGTCGCAGCCGTCGTGTGCGTGGTGTCCATCTGGGTCCTGACCTGCTTCCCGTCCTCTGGTCGCCGTCGGTGCGCGGCGTCTCTCAGGGGGAGTCTCGTCAGGTCACCGGCCGTCCTTGAGGCCGTGACGGATCAGGGTGCCCGGCGGTCGGCCCGGGCACCTGACATGTCCGATTCGTCAGGCAGATCACCCCGGTAGTCGCATCGCTTTGCCCAAAGAGTCCAACATGTGAGACGCCCTCGGGTCAGGAGAGCAGCAGGACCACCGTCTCGGCGACGCAGGCGGGCTTGGGCTCGCCGTCGATCTCGATGGTGTAGCGGGTGACCATCTGCTTGCCTGCCGGGACGTCGCTCACGTCCGAGATCTGGGCCGTGGCCCGGATCCGGGAGCCGACCCGCACCGGGCTCGGGAAGCGGACCTTGTTCACGCCGTAGTTGAGCTTGGCCCCGGGGGTGTCGAGCTCGAACAGCTGTGGGGTGAACTGCGGGATCAGCGAGAGCGTGAGGTAGCCGTGGGCGATGGTGCCGCCGAACGGCCCCTCCTTGGCCCGCTCCACGTCGACGTGGATCCACTGGTGGTCCCCGGTGGCGTCGGCGAAGGCGTCGACCCGCTCCTGGGTCACCTCGAGCCAGTCGGTGGTGCCGAGGTCCTGGCCCACGGCCTCGGACAGCTCGTCGTACGTCGTGAAGATGCGCATGGGGGGAACCTACCCACCGGCGGGCGGAATCAGTCCCGGGACCTGCCGGACTGCGGCACCGAGGCGGTGATCACCGACCCGTCGGCACGTCGTACGCCGTCGCGGACCCACGCCGGGGCGTCCCCGCGGATCCGGGGTCCCTGACCGTCGAGAGGCACGACCACCGGCTCGTCGGGGGCGACCGCGACGAGCTTGCCCCGCACCGACACCTCGACCTGGCCGCCGTCCTCGACGGTCATGGTCACCTGCTCGGGCTCGACGCGGACCCGGAGCCGGGTCCCGCGCAGCGTCAGCCGGTAGGTCAGCGCCGTCCACTGCTCCGGCAGCCGCGGGTCGACCGTCCACGCCCCGCCCTCGTCCCGGAAGCCACCGAGGCCGTAGACCAGTGCGCTCCACACCCCGCCGGCCGAGGCCACGTGCACGCCGTCGCTGGCGTTGGAGTGCAGGTCGGCGAGGTCGACGAAGAGCGCCTGGTGGAAGTAGCGCAGCGCGAGCTCGTGGTAGCCGACCTCGGCCGCGATGATGGACTGCACGACCGCGGACAGCGTCGAGTCGCCGGTGGTGATCGGGTCGTAGTACTCGAAGCTCGCCCGCTTGGCCTCGTCGGTGAAGGACTTCCCGCGCAGGAACAGCGCCAGCACCACGTCGGCCTGCTTGATCACCTGGAAGCGGTAGATCACCAGCGGGTGGTAGTGCAGCAGCAGCGGCCGGTTCTCCGGCGGGGTCGCGGCGAGGTCCCAGACCTCGCGGTCCAGGAAGTGGGTGTCCTGCGGGTGGATGCCGAGGTGCTCCTCGAACGGCACGAACATCCGGTCGGCGGCGCGCCGCCACTCCTCGACCTCCCACTCGGCGAGCCCGAGCCGGTCGACCATCCGGGCGTAGGCGTCGGGGCGGTGGTCGCGCAGGTAGGTGACGTAGCCCGCGGCGTCTCGGAGGTTGCCCTGCGCCATCACGTTGGTGAACAGGTTGTCGTTGACCACGGTGGTGTACTCGTCCGGCCCGGTCACGCCGTGGATGT